>DATJUS010000060.1:0-5136 GCA_035502175.1 Rhizomicrobium sp. | reverse complement strand
GCCGCGCGCCTTCTCCTCAGGTGCGGCGTCGATCTGGTCGTACGGCTTGTACTCGCCAAAATACTTCGTGATCGCCGCCGTCAAACTCGTCTTGCCATGGTCAACGTGACCAATCGTGCCAATGTTCACATGCGGCTTGTTACGCTCAAATTTACCCTTGGCCACTGTGTTTCTCCGTCTTTACCTAGTCCCGCTGAGGGAAATTGATATTTGCTTTGTCTGTACCGGCAACGCGCAAGAACTGCGGTTCCGGTGGCACAGGCATTCTTACGCGTACTTTTTCTGGACTTCCTGGGCCACCGCCGTGGGGACCGGTTCGTAGTGGTCGAACTGCATCGTGTACTGCGCGCGGCCCTGCGACATCGAACGCAGATTGTCGACGTACTTGAACATGTTCGCGAGCGGCACCATCGCGTTGACGACGACGGCCACGCCACGGGTCTCCTGACCCTGGATCTGACCGCGGCGGCTGTTCAGGTCGCCGATGACGTTGCCGACGTAATCCTCAGGCGTGACGACCTCGACCTTCATGATCGGCTCGAGGAGCTGAACGCCAAGCTTCGGTGCGGCTTCACGGAACGAAGCGCGCGACGCGATTTCGAAGGCAAGCACCGACGAGTCGACGTCGTGGTAGGCACCGTCGATCAACGTGGCCTTCACACCGATCATCGGGAAGCCGGCGAACGGACCCGACGACATAACGCTGCCGATGCCCTTCTCGACGCCCGGGATGTATTCCTTCGGAACCGCACCGCCGACGATCTTGGACTCGAACACGTAGTCCTCGCCCTCGGGGTTCGGCTCGTAAACGATCTTGACGCGCGCAAACTGGCCGGTACCGCCGGTCTGCTTCTTGTGCGTGTAGTCCTGCTCGTGCCGGCGGGTGATCGTCTCGCGATAAGCGACCTGCGGAGCGCCGACATTCGCCTCAACCTTGAACTCGCGGCGCATGCGGTCGACGATGATGTCGAGATGCAGCTCGCCCATGCCGGCGATGATGGTCTGGCCGGATTCCTCGTCGGTCTTGACGCGGAAGGACGGGTCTTCGGCCGCCAGGCGATGCAGCGCCAGGCCCATCTTTTCCTGGTCGCCCTTGGTCTTCGGCTCGATGGCGATCTGGATGACCGGCTCCGGGAATTCCATGCGCTCGAGGATCACCGGCTTCAGCGGATCGCAGAGCGTGTCGCCCGTGGTGGTTTCCTTGAGACCCGCCAGCGCGACGATGTCGCCGGCATACGCCTCTTCGATGTCGGCGCGCGAATTGGCGTGCATCTGCAGCATGCGGCCGATGCGCTCCTTCTTGCCCTTCACCGTGTTGTCGAGCGACACGCCCTTGGCGAGCTTGCCCGAATAGATGCGGCAGAAGGTGAGCGAGCCGACGAACGGGTCGTTCATGATCTTGAATGCGAGCATCGAGAGCGGCTCATTGTCGTCCGCGTGACGCTCGATTTCAGCTTCCGTCTTGGCGTCGATGCCCTTGATCGCGGGCACGTCGGCCGGCGACGGCAGATATTCGACGACGGCGTCCAGCAGCGGCTGCACGCCCTTGTTCTTGAAAGCCGAGCCGCAGAACATCGGGAAGAACTTGACCGCGATCGTGCCCTTGCGGATCAACGCGCGGATCTCGTCGTTCGACGGCATCTTGCCTTCGAGGTAATTCTCAAGCGCCTGCTCGTCCATCTCGACGGCGGCTTCGATCATCTTCTCGCGGTATTCCTCGGCTTTCGCCTTGAGGTCGGCAGGAATCTCGACAACGTCCCAGGCAGCGCCCAGCGTCTCGTCGCGCCACACCAGCGCGTTCATCTCAACGAGATCGACAACGCCCTTGAACTCGCTTTCGGCGCCGATCGGAAGCTGCATAACGACGGCCTGCGCGCCAAGGCGCGAACCGATCATCTCGACCGAGCGGTAGAAGTCCGCGCCGATCTTGTCCATCTTGTTGCAGAAGATCATGCGCGGGACGCGGTACTTGTCGGCCTGGCGCCAGACGGTCTCGGTCTGCGGCTCAACGCCGGCGTTGGCGTCGAGCAGCGCGATCGCACCGTCGAGCACGCGCAGCGAACGCTCCACCTCGATGGTGAAGTCGACGTGGCCAGGCGTGTCGATGATGTTGAAGCGGCGCATCTTGCCATCACGGCCCTTCCAGAAGGTCGTGGTCGCGGCGGACGTAATCGTGATGCCGCGCTCCTGCTCCTGCTCCATCCAGTCCATGGTGGCCGCGCCGTCATGGACTTCGCCGATCTTGTGCGACTTGCCGGTATAATAAAGGACGCGCTCGGTGGTCGTCGTCTTGCCGGCGTCGATGTGCGCCATGATGCCGAAGTTGCGGTAGTCTTCGATCTTATATTCGCGGGCCATGGTGGTGTCCTCGTATCCGGTCTTTCGCGATTACCAGCGGTAGTGCGCGAAAGCGCGGTTGGCTTCGGCCATCTTGTGGGTGTCTTCACGCTTCTTCACGGCGGTGCCGCGGTTGTTGGCCGCGTCCATCAGCTCGCCGGAGAGGCGGTCGACCATGGTAGTCTCGTTGCGGCCGCGCGCGGCCGTGATCAGCCAGCGGATGGCCAACGCCTGACGGCGCTCGGGGCGGACATCAACCGGAACCTGGTAGGTGGCGCCGCCGACGCGGCGGGAACGGACTTCGACATGCGGCGCGACATTGTCGAGCGCCTGCTTGAAGACCGTCACCGGCTCCTGCTTGGTCTTGGACTGGATCTGATCCAGCGCGCCATAGACGATCGTCTCGGCGACGGACTTCTTGCCGTCATACATGACGGCATTCATGAACTTCGTCACAACCAGATCGCCGAACTTCGGATCCGGGTTGATTTCACGCTTTTCTGCTCTGTGGCGACGGGACATTGGCTCTGTCTCTCAATTCAAGGCCCGGCGCATAAGAAAAAAGCGCCGAAGCCGGGAAACCCTTACTTCGGACGCTTGGCACCGTATTTCGAACGGCGCTGTTTGCGGTTTTTCACACCCTGGGTGTCGAGCACGCCACGAATGATGTGATAGCGCACACCCGGAAGGTCCTTCACGCGGCCGCCGCGGATCATGACCACGGAATGTTCCTGGAGGTTATGCCCCTCGCCCGGAATGTAGCCGATCACTTCGAAGCCGTTGGTCAGGCGAATCTTCGCGACCTTGCGCAGCGCGGAGTTCGGCTTCTTCGGCGTCGTCGTGTAGACGCGCGTACAGACTCCCCGCTTCTGCGGGTTCTGCTGCATGGCCGGAACCTTGTTGCGCTTCACCGGCGCGGTGCGCGGCTTGCGGATCAGCTGGTTTACGGTAGGCATCAACCTTCCTCGTTATTCTTCAAACCGGTGTCCTGACCTCGTTGCCAAGGCCTCTCGAGCGCTTGTTTCCATACGCAAATTCGGGCCGAAACCGCATCATCGCGGTCTTGCCCGAACAAAAAGCAGAGGAAGCGGAAGCCGCTTCATGCATGCCGGAAATGTCTATTCGCTCTAAGAACGAACCGTGTTTGAGGCAAACTCCAAGGCGCGACGCCCCGAAAAGCAAAGCCTCACATCGGCTCAGACGGCCGGGCTATTACCCGCAACATCCCAAACCGTCAACCCCGAATGCCCCAGAAACGGATGAAAATGAAGGGGTGCAGGCATGTGTGCAGCGCAACGAAACTTTGTTGCGCCTTTCTCGCGGTTGCGAAACAGAAAGTAACCGACGTAAACCCTTTTTGACTGCCGGCGGAGAGAGAAAAACGTCGCGCGCGCCCCACATGAGTGCGAGAATCGCACTGCCATAGGGAATCGCCCGATGAACGACAATGAAATGCGTCACGTCACGATCATCACCGGCAGGGTCTGGCGGATGAAGGGCGGCGATTCGGAAGGCGTCCACGTGATGCTGGTCGCACCGGACGACGACACGGCGGTGCGCACCGCGCTGGAGGCGCTGACCCGGGAAGGTTACGTCGAGGCGGAACTCGACCAGATCGGCGATATGGAAGGCGCGCCCGAAGACGAGCCGCACCTGTCCGCCTGGCAAGGCGCGATCGAAGGCGAAGTGTCGATCGTAACGTTCAGCGAAATCGCGTGAATCCCAAAGTCGGCCCGGAGCGCGCCCGATTCACGGAGAACCGGTCCCAAAATTAAAGTGGCCACCCGGAGGGGTCCGTCCGGGTGGCCGAAAATGCGGCTTGGGAAGTCGATGACTCGTTGGGGCCGCTGACAATACCGAACGCCATGCAGCGTGAATCGGGCGTGAAATATAGCGTGAAAGCGTGATTTACGGCGGCCGGTGCGTGAATTTAATCGGATTTTGAAGCAAAAAAGCCGCCAGGGATGTGCGCTCGCCGCCGGCGGAAACCACCGGTTGCGGTGAACAATCAGCAACGGGCACGTCCGCCAATGAAAAAGCCGCCGAGTCGCCCCGGCGGCTTTTTGCATTGGTGAGCGACGACAGCCTTATTCGGCCGGCGTCGCCATGCTGGTCAGCATCGGGTCGGCGATCTCGACGCCCGACGCCTTGCGGCGCTCGTCGAGGATCAGCTCGTCACGATGCGTCGCGATGCGCCGGATCTGGCTCATCGTGCCGCCGGTGCCGGCCGGGATCAGACGGCCGACGATGACGTTTTCCTTGAGGCCCTGCAGCGTGTCGGTCTTGCCGGCAACCGCGGCCTCGGTCAGGACGCGCGTGGTCTCCTGGAACGACGCGGCCGAGATGAAGGACGGCGTCTGCAGCGAGGCCTTGGTGATGCCGAGCAGAACCGGCTGGCCAGCGGCCGGCTTCTTGCCGTCCTCGACCAGACGCTCGTTGACCTCTTCCAGTTCGATCACGTCGACGTGGTCGCCCGGGATGTAGGTCGAGTCGCCCTGCTCCGTGATCTCGACCTTCTGCAGCATCTGGCGAACGATCACCTCGATGTGCTTGTCGTTGATCAACACGCCCTGCAGTCGATAGACCTCCTGGATCTCGTTGACGAGGTAGGACGCAAGCGCCTCCACGCCCTTGATCGCCAGGATGTCGTGCGGCGCCGGATTGCCGTCCATGACATAGTCGCCCTTCTCGATGACGTCGCCGTCCTGAAGATGGAACGGCTTGCCCTTCGGGATCAGGTACTCGGTCGGCTCCAGCGTCGAGTCATGCGGCTCGATGATGATGCGGCGCTTGTTCTTG
>DATJUS010000059.1:0-36596 GCA_035502175.1 Rhizomicrobium sp. | reverse complement strand
GAAGAAGACGATGAGGTCCGTCCCTACATCGTCCGTGCGCGGGAGATGAAGACGCAGCCGCGTTCCGACGCGGGGTATGTGCGGCATCTTTTCGATCAGTTCGCGACCGATTACGACCAGCGGATGATTGGCCATCTCGGCTATGCGGCGCCGCGGATCCTGCGCGATCTGGCCGACATGGTCATGCAGGGCCGCGACGGGCTCACCGTCCTCGATCTCGGCTGCGGGACAGGTCTCACCGGTGTCGCGTTCGAAGACATCGCCTACCGCCTCGACGGCATCGATCTGAGCCCGGTGATGGTCGAGAAGGCACGGGCGCGGAACCTTTATGACTCGCTCGCGGTGGCCGATATCGAGACGGCGCTCACGGCGGAGGGCGTTTCGTATGACCTCGTCCTGGCCTCCGACACGCTGGTCTATCTGGGCGACCTGGAACCGGTGTTCAAAGGAGTCCGCTGCCGGTTGAAGGCGGATGGTTTCTTTCTTTTCACCGTGGAATCCAAGCCGGGCGACTTGTTCGAACTCGGGCCGAAGCGCCGCTGGCGCCATTCGGAAACCTATTTGCGCGATCTGGCGGCCGGATCCGGCTTCGACGTGGCCGGGTTTGTCACCTGCGCGCCACGGCACGAAGCCAATGTGCCGGTCGAAGGCTTTGCCGTCGCTTTGTCGCGCCTGCCCTAGCAACGAAATCGTGCGCCGTACGTTCTCGCCCTGAACCAGTGCGGGGATTGGCTTTCATGGTCGCGATCGAACACACCGGCGTCGAATTTGCGCCCTCCCGCTGGGACCCGCGTCAACGGATGGTCGGCCTGATGGCCGGCGTGGCGCTGGGCGTGCTGCTCGCCTGGGTCAGCTTCCTTGCCGGTGGCGGTGACATGGACAGCGCCCGCTTCGCCTCCAACGTCGTCCTGTTCTCCGCGTCGATCGTGTTCGCGCTCTACTACTGCGCCGGCTCGATCGCGCGTCTCGTCCGTTCAGGCGCCACCAGGGCATGGGGCGAAGAGCGGTTCGCACTCGCCTACGGCTTCATCGGCATGCTCGGCGTCTATTTCGCCTGCATCATGATGCCGGACTACATGATGACCGGGCGCATTCCGTTCGCAACGGCCGCTTACGCGGTGATGACCGCGGGGATCGCCACCGTGTTCCTGTTCAGCGCCGGCAACCGGCGCACGGACCGGTCGGTGACCCTGCGCACCTTCCGGAGCGTGTCGAGCGGATATTTCTGGATGGCCTTCGCCTTCATCGACATGGACCGCATGGTCGGACCGCACCGCCCGGATGCGAACCCCTACGGCATATCGCTGCTGCTGCTCGTGTTCGCGCTGCTCATCCGCTTTGCCGATGCCTTCGCGCAGAAGCACATTGCCGGTATGTCCGAACGCAGCATCTGATTTCGCCGCGCCGGTGTAAGCTCGCCTTCTGAAGGGGAGCTTCGCCATGGCCTTGAAGATCGGCATTCTCATTTTCGACGATGTCGAAGAGCTCGACTTCGTCGGCCCGTGGGAAGTTTTCACCATGGGCAACGAGATGGCGAAGCGCAGCGGCCAGCCTGCGCCCCATGAGGTCTTCCTCATCGCCGAAAAGGATGCACCGGTTCGTTGCGCCAAAGGCATGCGGGTGCTGCCCGACACGACGACCGGGAATTGCGGTGCGCTCGATGTGCTGCTCGTCCCCGGCGGGCAGGGAACGCGCCGCGAGGTCAACAACGCGGCGCTCCTTGGCTGGATCGCGAAAGTCTCGACGGGCGCAAAATGGATCACGAGTGTGTGCACCGGCGCGATGCTGCTGACCGCGGCGGGGCCCGCGAAGGGCAAAAAGGTCACGACCCATTGGGCCTTTGTCGAAACCTTACGTGCACGCAATGAAGCGTCCGAAGTTCTCTCAAACTATCGCTATGTGCGCGACGGCAATGTGGTCACCGCCGCCGGCGTGTCGGCGGGAATCGACATGGCGCTGTGGCTGACCGGCGCATGGCACGGCCCCGACTTCGCGCGGCTCGTGCAACGCGGGATGGAATACGATCCCGCGCCGCCTTATGCCGCGTCGACCTGAGAAAGCCTTGGTTCCTCGAACGAAAGGTGCTTCAGTGTCGGCACCGCGAGGGTGGTAAATTTCAGGAGTGGGTCATGTTGAGCAGGATTTCGTTGGCTTCGGTGTTCGTGTTGGCCATGGCCGCACCCGCAATCGCAGCAGATGCGTGTGGCGACGCACCCTATGCGCCGGCGATCGACAAGCCGGCTGCGATCGCTTCCAAGTCCGTGGATGCGGCCCGCGCGGAACTCATGGATCAGTACAAAGAGGTCAAGGCGTATCAGGGTCAGCTCAAGGATTTTCGCGCTTGCCTTGAAGGTCAGGACAGACAGGACAAGATCGCCCTGCGTGCTGCACAACAGAAGAAGGACAAGGATTCCGAAGTCGCGCGGATTCAGGGACAGATCGACGATCGCAAGAAGACCTATGACGCCACCGTCGATTCCGAAACGCAGGTCGCGACGGATTTCAACACGTTGCACACGGCGCATTGCGCGCGCGACACCGACACGACCGTCTGTCCGCAGAAGAAGCAATAGAGTTTCGGCGAAATTCGTCGAATCGCCTATCATGCGGTGATGGGCGAACCCAATCCGATTCGGAACGAACGGCGGGCACGCACGCGCGATGCCTCGCGCGCGGCGATCCTGGATTCCGCGCGCCGTGTCGCGGCGCGGGATGGCGCGCGCAATCTCTCGCTGCGCGGTGTCGCGGCGGAGGCGGGATACGCGCCCGCTGCACTCTACGGCTATTTCGCGAACAAGGATGAGTTGCTGCTCGCGCTCGCCGCCGACGACCTGCAATCGCTGTCGCGCGCGATGCGCGATGCGGTGGCTTCGGGTGCCGAAGGCAAGCTCGCCGCCGCATCGTCGGCAGCACTCGCACTGTTGCGCGACAATGAGACGTTTGCTGCGGCACAGGGCGCCCTGCCGCAGGAAGCCGGCGGCAGCGAAGCGGAGCGTCTGTTCAACGGCCGCATGATCGCGGCGCTGAAGGTGCTGGCGGATGCAACTGGCCAGCCCGCGAACAGCCGCGATGCGCAGCGCGATGTCGTGCTGGTGGCGGCAGCGTTGACGGGTTTGGCGATGCTCGCGCGTTCGGGACGGCTCGGCGCACTCGGCTTCACGCCGGAAGAAATTCTCGCGCGTCTGGACGGGCGTTTTACGTCGTAGAAGCCTTCTCTTCTTGTCATCCCTGCCAAGCGCTGCGTCAGCAGCGCGCAGAGCCGGGACCCAATGCGACATGTCTCGATGGGTCCCGGATCATCTCACTGCGTGAGATGTCCGGGATGACAACTGAGATAGATCACGCGATCCTTAGGATCTCGTCGCGCACGAGCTGCGGATATTCCATCGGCAGGAAATGGCTCGCGCCTTTTTGCGCGACGATGCGCACCGACGGATACAATCGCCTGATGGTGTCGAGTTCGCCGGCGGAAGATGTGCTGGCGTATTCGCCGTGGATGATCGTGAGCGGGCAACGGATCTTTGCCGCAAATCCCGAAACACCGAACGGCGCGGAGCGGAAGATTTCGGATTCCCATTGCGGGCGGCAGCGCAAACGGAATCCGCCGTCAACGGGCTCGAAACCGCCCTTGATGTAATCGGCAACCATTTCCTGCGGCCAGGTCGTGAATGCTCCGCGGCCTTTGTAGGCCGCCATTGCCATCTCCAGCGACGGAAACACGTCGCGGCGCTTGAGCGCGCGTTCGGCGAGTCCCGGTTCGCTCGCGCGCAGGCCAAGGCTCACCAGCAACATGCGCCACCACAGCGTGCGCGGCATCAGCACCGGCTCGACCAGCACGAGCGCTTTCACTTTGTCGGGACGCGCGGCGGCGACCATCAGGCTCACCGCGCCGCCCATCGAATGGCCGGAAAGAATGGCGCCGTTCGGCGCGATGCGGTCGAGCACAGCGATCAGATCGTCGCGGAAGATTTTCCAGCTGCGCGGCATGCCGGGTTCTGCGGGCAGCGTCGTCGAACCGTGTCCGCGCGCATCACTCGCGATGATGCGGAAACGCTCTGCGAGCGGCGACAACATTCCGCGATAGGTTTCGGCATTGAACCCGGTCGCATGCGCGAAATGCAGCAATGGCGCGTCGTTCTCCCAGACCAGCTGCGAGACGCCGCCTTGCCCCAGCGCGAGTGTTTGCCGTGTCGGATCGTTCATGCGCCATCTGTGCAAGGTGCCTGCGCTTTACGCAAGCCGCACCCGCCAGTAACAATTCGATCAAAGATATTGAAGCTGAGGAAACGCATGCATCCCGCAACACACGCGCAGGCGACGCCCGACAAAATCGCGCTGATCATGGCGGAGACCGGCGAGAAGTTGACCTATCGTGAGCTTGATGCGCTCTCAAACCAGGGCGCGCAGCTGTTTCGTTCGCTCGGCCTGAAGCAGGGCGATGCGATCGCGATCTTCATGGAGAACAATCTTCTCTATCTGCCGATCTGCTGGGCGGCGCAGCGTTGCGGGCTTTACTTCACCTGCATCTCGTCGCGGCTGACGGCGGGCGAAGTCGAATACATCGTCGGCGATTGCAACGCGAAGGTTCTGATCGCATCGCATGGCCTCGCGAAAGTCGCGAGCGAACTCACCGCGACGTTGAAAGACGTCACGCTGTTCATGGTCGGCGGCGTCGTGCCCGGCTATCGCGGTCTCGAGCAATCGCTCGCGGCGATGCCCGAGACACGCATTGCCGATGAGAGCGCGGGCATGGACATGCTCTACTCGTCGGGCACGACCGGCCGCCCCAAAGGCGTGCGCGGACAGTTGACCGGCGAGGCGATCGATGCACCGACGGCGCTGCTGGGTCTCGTGCATGCGCTGTTCGGATTTTCGAGCGAGTCGATCTATCTCTCGCCCGCGCCGCTCTATCACGCCGCACCCTTGCGCTATTGCATGACCATCCATCGCGCCGGCGGCACGGTGGTGGCGATGGAGCATTTCGATGCCGAGCGCGCGCTGGGCTTCATCGAGCAATACAAGGCGAACACCAGCCAGTGGGTGCCGACGATGTTCGTGCGCATGCTGAAGCTGCCCGACGATTTGCGGCTCAAATACAATGTGTCGTCGATGAAGTCGGCGATCCACGCGGCGGCGCCGTGCCCCGTCGATGTGAAGCGCAAGATGATCGAATGGTGGGGCCCGGTGATCCACGAATATTACGCGGGCACCGAGGGCAACGGCTTCTGTTATGTCGGCAGCGCCGATTGGCTCGCCCATCCCGGCACCGTCGGCAAGGCGATCTTCGGCGAAGTCCACATCTGCGGCGAGGACGGCGCGGAGGTTCCGGTCGGCGAAGAGGGCGTCATCTATTTCGGCGGCGCTACGAACTTTCAGTATCACAACGATCCCAAGAAGACAGCGGAGTCGCGCCACCCGTCGCATGCCGACTGGTCGACGCTCGGCGATGTCGGCAAGCTCGACACCGACGGGTTCCTGTATCTGACCGACCGCAAGGCGTTCATGATCATCTCCGGCGGCGTGAACATCTATCCGCAGGAAGCGGAGAACCTGTTGATCTCGCACCCGAAAGTCGCCGACGTGGCGGTGATCGGCGTTCCCAATGAGGAGTTCGGCGAGGAGGTGAAGGCCGTGGTTCAGCCCGCGAACTGGGCCGATGCCGGGCCGGCGCTGGCAGATGAACTTATCGCCTATTGTCGCGCGCAGCTTTCCCCGATCAAATGCCCGCGTTCCGTCGATTTCGACAAGGAACTGCCGCGTCATCCGACCGGCAAGCTCTACAAACGCCTGATCCGCGACCGCTACTGGGGAAAGCGCGACTCCCGGATCGTCTGAAGGACTTCCCGCCATGATCAGCACGACGTTCGAGGATTTGCCGAAGCTTGTCGGCCAGGAAGTCGGTGTCTCCGACTGGGTCACGATCGACCAGGACCGCATCAATATGTTCGCGGACGCGACCGGCGATCATCAATGGATCCATATCGACGTCGCGCGCGCGGCAAAGGAGATGCCGGGCGGCAAGACCATCGCGCATGGCTATCTCACCGTGTCGCTGATCCCGTGGCTGACGGGCGGCTTCCTGAAGATCGAAGGTGTGACGCGCGGGATCAATTACGGCTCCAACAAGGTGCGCTTCACCAACATGGTGCCGGTGGGAAGCCGCGTGCGCGCGCGCTCCAAGATGCTCGAAGTCGAACCCCGCGGCGGCGGCATGCAGCTCACCAGCGAAATCACCATCGAGATCGAAGGCGAGAAGCGACCCGCGTGCGTCGCCGAGACGATCGGGATTGTGTTTAAGTAGTCGTTTGAACTGCTGACGATAGAGCGTCTTCGCGCTATCGTGGATGTTGCTGGGCCGACCAAGAAGCGCGGCCCGCGCAACAAGAAGCAGGCAGCGTAATATGTACAAGAATGCGGCGGGAGGCGCGCTTCGGTCACTTAATCGGCTGACTTTCCGACTTCAAAAGAATTTGCCACGCGGAAAACCGGTTCCTGAAGGCAAGACCGTCAAATCGCCTTTCCAAAAGAAACTAGAAGCTGCTCTGAAAAAGCGAAGTGATGCGCTGAAATCGAGCAAGGCTAAAAAGGCAACCGTGCAAAAACCGGCGCGTAAACCCGTTAGAAACAAAAAAAGTTGGACGACCCACAAAGAGCGTTTGGCGCGCTGGAAAGCTTCACGAAATTCAAAGTGAGGCAGCACCCAGTGTGGTCCACAGTCGCCGCGAAATCTTAACGTGTGAACTATTAGCAGCGTGCCGACTCCAAAATTGATCGAAGATTTTGCTGCACTGCCGAAGAGTGAAGTGCCGCTTTGTTAATCAGGCAACACAGACCTATAGTCGCGCGCTGTTTTCACCGCTTCGTTCATGCGCGCTGCGCCTGCGAGTTACAGTGATGGGTTGGCTGCCGGGATCGTCGCGCGTTTCGCGGGCGTGAAGGGTGGATTGCTTCCGGCGCTGCACGAGATTCAGGCCACGTTCGGGTTCATTCCGCGCGCGGCGCTAAAGGTGATCGCCAAGGGCTTCAACATCACTGAAGCCGAGACCTATGGCGTCGTCACGTTCTATCACGACTTTCGTCTCGACCGGCCACACGGCAAGCATGTGTTGAAGCTCTGCCGCGCCGAGGCGTGTCAGGCCGTCGGCGCCAATGCGCTCGCGGCGCATGTGAAGCAGAAGCTCGGTGTCGATTGGGGCGGCACGACTGCCGACGGCGAATGGACTCTGGAGCCGGTGTTCTGTCTCGGCCTCTGCATGATCGGGCCGTCGGCGATGATAGACGGCGATGTGCATGGCGCGCTGGACGCGAACGCCGTCGACGCGCTGGTGCAGCGATGAAGACGATGCGCGCGCGCCTGCCGAAGGATGCCGCATCCCTCGCGCTTTGCGCGGATCGCGTCGCGGCGGCGCTGATCGCCTCGGCCGCGAAACAGGGCATCGACCTTCAACTCGCGCGCACGGGTTCGCGCGGCATGTTCTGGCTCGAGCCGATGCTCGAAGTCGAAACCGGCGAGGGCTGGCGCGCCTTCGGCCCGCTTGCGCCGGAAGACGCGGATGCGATCTTCAGCGGCACGTCCACAAAAGCGCTTGGCCCTATCGAGGAACATCCCTGGCTCAAGCGCCAGACGCGGCTGATCTTCAAGCGTTGTGGCCAGATTGATCCTGCCACGCCGCCGGAATTTGCAGGCTTGAAGCGGGCACACGAAATTGGTCCCGCTGTGGTTCTCGAAGAAGTCACCAAATCCGGTCTGCGTGGACGTGGCGGCGCGGGATTTCCGGCGGGCATCAAATGGAAGGGCTGTGCCGACGCGAGCGCGCCACAGAAATACATCGTCTGCAATGCGGATGAGGGTGACAGCGGCACCTTCGCCGACCGCATGCTGATGGAAGGCGATCCGTTCCTGCTGCTCGAAGGCATGGCGATTGCCGGCTTCGCGACAGGGGCGACCAAAGGCTACATCTATATCCGCTCTGAATATCCGCATGCGATCGCGGCGATGCAGAAGGCCGCGGCGCAATTCGATGCGCTCGATATTGAAATCCGCGTCGGCGCGGGATCGTATGTCTGCGGCGAAGAAACCGCGCTGCTCGAAAGCCTCGAAGGACGGCGCGGGCAGGTGCGCGCGAAGCCGCCGCTGCCGGTGCATCACGGGCTGTTCGGTGCACCGACGGTCATCAACAATGTTCTGACCTTCGCGTCCGTGCCCGCGATCCTGGAACATGGCGCTGCGTTCTACACCAATCTCGGAATGGGCCGTTCGCGCGGCACGATGCCGATCCAGCTTGCCGGCGATGTGAAGCATGGCGGCCTGTTCGAGACCGCGTTCGGTCTCACCCTCGGCGAGATTGTGAACGATATCGGCGGCGGAACCTGGAGCGGGCGTCCGGTGCGTGCGGTGCAGGTGGGCGGGCCGCTCGGTGCCTATTTTCCGCCGTCGCTGTTCGATACGCCGTTCGATTATGAAGCGTTCGCGGCGCGCGACGGGTTGATCGGCCATGGTGGCGTCGTCGTGTTTAACGACAGCGTCGACATGCTGGCGCAGGCGCGCTTCGCGATGGAGTTCTGCGCGATAGAATCTTGCGGAAAATGCACGCCCTGCCGCATCGGTTCGGTACGTGGGCAGGAGACCATCGACAAGATCCTCCGTGGGCAGAGCGTTAACGACAACCTCGCGCTTTTGCGCGATCTTTGTGATACAATGAAGTCGGGATCGTTGTGCGCGCTGGGCGGCTTCGTGCCGTATCCCGTGTTGAGCGCGCTCAATCACTTCCCGCAGGATTTCGCGCGATGAGCCCGCTCGCTGACGATATCGACCGCGGCACGCCCGCTTCCAAAGCGGACGCGAAGGTCACGCTCACCATCGACGGCACGAAGATCGAAGTGCCAGAAGGCACATCGATCATGCGCGCCGCGTCGCTGATGGGCACGGCGGTGCCGAAACTCTGCGCGACGGATTCCGTCAACGCGTTCGGCTCGTGCCGTCTGTGTCTTGTCGAGATCGAAGGCCGCGCGGGAACGCCGGCGTCCTGCACCACGCCGGTCGCGAACGGCATGGTCGTGAAGACGCAGACGGAGCGCCTGAAGAAACTCCGCCGCGGCGTGATGGAGCTTTACATCTCCGACCATCCGCTCGATTGCCTGACCTGTTCCGCGAACGGGGATTGCGAGTTGCAGGATATGGCGGGCGCGGTCGGCCTGCGCGAAGTGCGCTACGGCTATGACGGCGACGGCCATCTGAAAGACAAGAAAGACGAGTCCAATCCGTATTTCACCTACGATCCGTCGAAATGCATCGTCTGCTCGCGCTGCGTCCGCGCCTGCGAGGAAGTGCAGGGCACCTTTGCTCTGACCATCGGCGGTCGCGGCTTCGAAAGCCGCGTGTCGGCCAGCGCCAATGTCCCGTTCCTCGAATCCGAATGCGTGTCGTGCGGCGCCTGCGTGCAGGCCTGCCCGACGGCCACGCTGATCGAAAAGAGCGTGATCGCCAGTGGCACGCCGGAGCACTCTGTGCAGACAACCTGCGCCTATTGCGGCGTCGGCTGCACCTTCAACGCCGAAATGCGCGGCGACGAGGTCGTGCGCATGACGCCTTCGAAATCGGGAAAGGCGAACAGCGGCCATTCCTGCATCAAGGGACGCTTCGCGTGGGGCTATGCGAACCACAAGGACCGCATCCTGAACCCGATGATCCGTGCCTCGATCAACGATCCGTGGCGCGAGGTCTCGTGGGACGAGGCGATTGCGCATACGGCATCGGAGTTCAAGCGCATTCAAGCGAAGTATGGCCGCGGGGCGGTTGGCGGCATCACCTCGTCGCGCTGCACGAATGAGGAGACGTTCCTCGTCCAGAAGATGGTGCGCGCCGCGTTCGGCAACAACAATGTCGATACCTGCGCGCGCGTCTGCCATTCGCCGACGGGTTACGGATTGAAAACCACGCTCGGCACGTCGGCGGGCACGCAGGATTTCGTCTCGGTGGAGAAGGCGGACGTGATCGTCGTCATCGGCGCCAACCCGACCGACGGCCATCCGGTCTTCGCCTCGCGCATGAAGCGCCGCCTGCGCCAGGGCGCGAAGCTGATCGTCATCGATCCGCGCCGTATAGACCTTGTCCATACGCCGCACATCGATCCGCAATATCATCTCGCATTGCGCCCCGGCACCAATGTCGCCGTTCTGACCGCGATGGCGCATGTCATCGTCACCGAAGGCCTGATCGACCAGAAATTCGTCACCGAACGCTGCGACGCCGACGCCTATGCCGAATGGGCCGCGTTCGTTGCCGATGCCTCGCGCTCGCCGGAAGCGGTGGAAGAGCGGACCGGGGTGCCCGCTGCGAATGTGCGCGAGGCCGCGCGGCTCTACGCGACCGGCGGTAACGCCGCGATCTATTACGGCCTCGGCGTAACGGAGCACAGCCAGGGGTCGACTGCGGTGATGGCCATCGCCAATCTCGCGATGGCGACGGGCAATCTCGGGCGCGAAGGCGTCGGCGTGAATCCGCTGCGCGGGCAGAACAATGTGCAGGGCTCATGCGACATGGGTTCGTTCCCGCACGAGCTTTCCGGTTATCGCCACATCTCCGACGGTGCGACGCGTGCGTTGTTCGAAGCGGCGTGGGGCGTGCATTTGGACGACGAACCGGGGCTTCGCATCCCCAACATGCTCGACGCCGCCGTCGACGGCCGCTTCAAGGGACTCTATGTGCAGGGCGAGGACATCGCACAGTCCGACCCCGACACCAAGCACGTCGTCGGCGGCCTGTCGGCGATGGAATGCGTGGTGGTGCAGGACCTGTTCCTGAACGAAACCGCGAACTACGCGCATGTCTTCCTGCCGGGCTCCACGTTCCTGGAGAAGGACGGCACCTTCACCAATGCCGAACGCCGCATCCAGCGCGTGCGCCGCGCGACCGCGCCGAAGAACGGCTATGCGGATTGGGAGATCACCTGTCTGCTCTCGAACGCGCTCGGCTTCCCGATGCCGTACAAGCATCCGTCCGAGATCATGGATGAGATCGCGCGCCTCACGCCGAGCTTCGCGGGCGTGAGCTTTGACAGGCTTGATGAACTGGGCTCGATCCAGTGGCCGTGCAACGACAAGGCGCCCATGGGCACGCCGGTGATGCATGTCGGCGGTTTCGCGCGCGGCAAGGGCCTGTTCGTGCTCACCGAATATGTGCCGACGGATGAGAAGGTCGGGCCGCGCTTCCCGCTGCTGCTCACCACGGGGCGCATTCTCAGCCAGTACAACGTCGGCGCACAGACCCGGCGCACGGCAAACTCGATGTGGCACACCGAGGATCGCCTCGAAATCCATCCGCACGACGCCGAACAGCGCGGCATCAAGGATGGCGACTGGGTGAAGCTCGCGAGCCGCGCAGGGGCCACCACGTTGCGCGCGCTGATCACCGATAGGGTCGCACCGGGCGTCGTTTATACGACGTTCCACCATCCCGACACACAGGCGAATGTGGTGACCTCGGACTATTCCGACTGGGCGACCAACTGTCCCGAATACAAGGTGACGGCGGTGAACGTCTCGCCGTCCAATGGCCCAACCGACTGGCAGCGCGAATACGGTGCGCATTCGGAGCAGAGCCGCCGCATCGTTCACGCCGATCCCGCCGAATGAAAGTCTCGCGCCTCGTTGTCGGCAGAAGCGGCGTGTCGAACGGCGCGCGCGTCGTGCCGGAAGAAACGCCCATCGCTTTCACCTATGGGCGGACGACCTATGCGGTGATGATGGCGACGCCGTATGATCTGGAAGACTTTGCCGTCGGCTTCTCACTGACCGAAGGCGTGATCGCATCGCCCGACGAAATCACGGAAATCGAAATCGTCGAACATCCCAAGGGCGTCGAATTGCGCATGACGCTCTGCGACGACCGCGACGTCGCGCTGATGAACCGCCGCCGCAAGCTCGCGGGGCCAGTCGGATGCGGATTGTGCGGCGTCGAAAGTCTCGAAGCTGCGATTGCGCCAGTGCGCCGCATCACATCGGATATCAAAGTGGATCGCGAGACGGTGTTTACCGCACTGTCGCGCCTTGGCGCGCATCAGAAACTGAACGAAGAGACGCGCGCCGTCCACGGCGCGGGCTTCTGGCCGCTCGGCGCCAATGACTTCCACGCCGTACGCGAGGACGTCGGCCGACACAACGCGCTCGACAAACTCTGCGGATCGCTCGCGCGCGAAGGCCGCGACGGGCGGGATGGATTCGTCGTGCTCACCAGCCGTGTCTCCATCGAGATGGTGCAGAAGTCCGCTGCGATGAATGCAGCCGTGATGGTGGCGGTATCGGCACCAACGGCACTCGCCGTCGATACGGCCAATGAAGCCGGTATCACGCTGGCCGCCATCGCGCGCGACGACTCGTTCGAAGTTTTCACCCATGCGGAGCGGATCGCGGCATGAACACCGACGAAAAGCTCGTCTATATGGCGAACCAGATCGCGTCGTTCTTCGTGACCCAGGGCGAGGCGAAGGCCGTGCCCGCCATCGCCGATCACATTCGGAAATTCTGGGATCCGGAGATGCGCCGCAAATTCCTGGCGCAGGCCGACCAGCCGAACGTCGAACTGCATCCCTATGTTCGCGAAGCCATCAGTCTCCTGAAGCAGACAGCCTGAGCGCCTGGGCGAGATCGTCCTTCGTGTTGACGTTGAAGAAGGCGTACTCTGGCGCAGCAACCGAATGCACCATTCCGCCCAATGCTTCGACGGCGCTCAACACACTGCGCAGCGTGCCACTTTCAAGTCCGGCCTTGAGTTGCGGCAGGCATGCTTTCGGCCACAGCCCGAAAACCTGCGCGCCTCTCGCGACGACAGGTCTGTCGATTGCACGCTTTGCGAGTTGCGCCACCAGATCTCGCGGCAGAAACGGCGTGTCGCATGGGAATGTCGCGAGCCAATCGGTGCTGCACCATGTCAGGCCCGTGACGACTCCACACAGCGGCCCAAGCCTGTCTTCATAGAGATCGGGCAGAATGTTCGGCGAGAAGCGTGTCTGGTAGTTTTCGATTTCGGCGCGTGCGACGTTGATCGCAAGCACGCCAACCTGTGGTGCCGCGCGCGAAAGCACGGCATCGAGCAGAGTTTGATTGCCGAACGGCAGAAGCGCCTTTGGCGCTCCCATGCGGCTGCTGGCGCCGCCCGCGAGGATGATGCCGTCTATCCTCACGGGTTTTGCGGGGTGAAGAAGCCGCTCTGGATCATCGTGGGCAGGGCGACCGCGGTTCCGGCGAGAATCAGGATCCACATCGCCCAGATGATCTTGTTCTGGTGGCGGACAAGCTGCGCGAACGGCGCGCCGTCGCCGATCTTCGCCTGACCGCGCAGCACGCTCATCACCATCACCGGGATCGCCGACAATCCGAACGCCAGGAACAGGACCATGTAGCCGATCATGAACGGCAGTTGCGCCGCGTGCGGCACGGTGCCGTTGCTTGTTGCCTGCACGATGTTGCCGATGATCGGGATACCGAACAGCAGCACGAACAAAACGGCGCAGATGATGACGTGGGTGCGGAAGCTGAACATGGCGTCTCCCTCACATGTTTCCGAACGGCACGACCTTGTTTTCGATGTCATGGCCGATATCGGCGCGGCCGAGATAAGGGATGCCGGAGACTTGGCACCAATGTTTGATTACGGCCTCTTCGTCATGACCGAATGCGGGATTGTTGGGTGGGATGTCGCTGCAACGGCCGAGCCTGAGGCCAGCCACGCGCCGGATCGACGCGAACGATGTGATGTGATGCAGCGCGCGGTCGATGCGGTACATGTGCTCCGACACTTCTTCCAGCATCACAACATGGCCGGTGAGATCGGGCTCCAGCGCCGTGCCAAGAATGTGGTTCAGCACCACCATGTTGAAGGCGGCGGAGGGATGATCGGGCGAGACACTCGGCTCCAGCGCGTCCGGCGCGCGATCCAGAAGATATCGCAGCGCGCGCGTCACCGCTGCCACGCCGCCATCGCGCCGGAGGTCGGCCGGCATCGGGCCATGTGCAACCTTGCATCCCGTCTTGTACAGACCGGCCAGGAGATAGCCGAGATCGCTATAGCCGAGATAAAGCTTGTTTTTCGCTTCGGCTTTGAGGTTTTGAAGAACCTTCTCCGCGATACGCCCAGAGCCATAACCGCCACGCGCGAACCACACCGCATCGAAACGCGGATCGTTCGCGACCTCGATCAGTGCATCGGCGCGCTCGGCGTCGCTGCCGGCGAAATGGCCATCAGTAAGGAAGCACTGCGTATGGAAGTGCAGCGCGGCGCTCTCGCCATAAAGCTTCTCCGCGATGGTGCGGACGTCTTCCGCCATCTGCGGTGTGATCCGCGATGCGGGCGCGACAATCGCGATGTTCGTTGTGCTTGCCATGGCGTGAGTGCGCTTATAGCGTCCGGCCATGGATCAAAACAGGCCTTATTTCTTCTGCGGCATCGGCGGAAGCGGCATGCTGCCGCTCGCGCAGATCGTGCGCGAGAAAGGCGTCAAGGTTGCGGGCTCCGACCGCGCGCTCGACCAGGGCCGCACCGCGCCGAAGTTCGAATTCCTGAAATCTCAGGGCATCGATCTGTTCGTACAGGACGGCAGCGGCGTCACCGATCCGCGCCAGATCGTGGTTGCGTCCGCGGCAGTGGAAGACACCGTGCCGGACATCGTCGCCGCGCGGCGTGTGGGCGCGACGATCCTCCGCCGCGCGGAGTTGCTGTCCGGTCTCTTCAACGACGCGCCGGTTAGCATCGGCGTCGCGGGGACAAGCGGAAAGTCCACGACCACCGGCATGATCGGCTGGATCCTGAAAGCGACAGGCCGCGATCCCACTGTAATGAACGGCGCGGTGATGACGAATTTCGTCTCGCCCGACGTCCCGTTCGCATCGTCGCTGGTTGGCAAGAGCGGCATCTTCGTCAGCGAAGTAGACGAGAGCGACGGCTCCATCGCACAATACACGCCGGTGGTTGCGGTGCTGAACAACATCTCCCTCGACCACAAAACCATGGACGAGCTGCGCGCGCTGTTCCGCGATTACCTCGCCAAGGCCAGGGTCGCGGTGCTCAATCTCGACAATGCGGAGACGGTGGCGCTGCTGCCGGGCGCCAGGAAGGCGATCACGTACAGCCTTGTCGACAGATATGCCGATCTGTTTGCCAGTGGCATCAGGCCTGCGCCGGACGGAATCGCTTTTGATCTCGCCGCGCACGATGCGAACTGGCGCGTAACGCTGAAGGTGCCGGGCCGCCACAATGTCTCGAACGCGCTGGCGGCATTGGCGGCGGCGGAAGCGGCCGGTGTGCCGCTCGCGGAATCCGTTCCGGCCATCGCGGAATTCCGCGGCGTGCGGCGCAGGCTGGAAGTCATCGGCACCGCGAATGGCGTCACGATCATCGACGATTTCGCGCAAAACCCGCACAAAATCGCGGCGACGCTGTCCACGCTGCATGATTTTCCGGGACGGTTGCTCGTCATGTTCCAACCGCACGGTTTTGGCCCGCTCACGAAGATGCGCAGTGAGTTTGTGGAAGGCTTCGCTGCCGATCTCGCCAAAGACGACGTGCTGCTGATGCCGGAGCCGGTCTATTTCGGCGGTACGACAACACGCGAGACCACCAGCGAAGACATCACGGCCGGGATTCGTGCGAAGGGCCGCAACGCCATGGCGCTGACAGATCGTGCAGCGTGTGGCGTAAAGCTGCTCGAAATGGCAAAACCTGGCGACCGCATCGTGGTGATGGGCGCGCGCGATGACACGCTCACGACGTTTGCGCAGGATATATTGGCCGCAATCGCGAAGCGCTGATCATTCGTTGTGCCGCGCGATCACCTCGCGCGCGGCGCGGATGCCGGAGCGCATGCCACCTTCGATATAGCCGGCCCATTCCTCGGCCGTCTCCGTTCCCGCCCAATGGATGCGTCCGCACGGTTCGCGAAGCGCATGTCCGAAGCGCGTCATCACGCCGGGCGGCATGGAGCCGACATAGCCATGTGTGTATGGCTCCAGAAGCCAGTCATTGTCCTCGTAGGCGATGTAGCTGGCGGCTTCCGGTCCCAGGAGCCGGATCAAGGAGGCGATGATCCTTGCCTTGCGCGCATCCTTGCCTGCGGCGCTCATCTCGAGTGCGTGGCGGCCTTCGATAAAGCAGAGCAGGGTGGGCGCCGTGCCTTCCTGCCAGTCATCCATCGCGAGACCGAGCACGTCGTCGTCGGTGGCGATCTGTCCGCTGAATCCCCTGGTGCGCCAGAACGCGTCTTTGTAGGCGACGACCGCCTTTATGATCGCACCCTGCGGCATGCGCTGGTGCAACCCGTCGCGTGCCGCCGGCAGGTGCGGCTCGAACGCGATACGCGCCATCGGGCCGGGCGGTCCGGCGACGATGACGAACCGCGCGGTGTATTCCCGGTTGTCCGTCATCACGCGCACACCATTGCCCGATTGCGTGATCTTCAGAACGGGTGCGTTCAGGACCAAGCGTGCGCCCAACTCGTCCGCCAGGCGTTGCGCGATCTGGTGCATGCCACCTTTGAACTTCGAATCCAGCCCGCAGTTTTCGATGCCCATCAGATAGCCGAGACCTGTGCCGCTGCGCAGGGCATCCATGAACCACAGATACGACACCTGTCGCGCCTCCACCGCCCATGCGCCGCGCGGCACGATGCGCGCGAACTCCCGCGCCGCCGCGGTGCGGATGTTCTGCACGATCCAGCTTTCCAGCGTCATGCCGTCCCATTCCTGCGCCCGCGGCGCGGTCCAGGGTGCTGCGGCCGGAACGGTCTTCATGTCGCGGTCCCAGCGGCGCTGCAGCAGTGCGAGCTCGATCAGCGACAGGAGCGGGATCTTCGGCACGTCACCGGCGTATTGTGTGACCTTGCCCAGCAACTGCACGACGGTCTCGCCGGCGTGGTATTGCTTGTAGGTCTCGATGCCGAGGCGCTTGGCTTCGGCGCATAGCACATCGTGACCGGCACCGACCCATTGTCCGCCGAGATCGACGGCGCGGCCCGCGACCTCGGCGCGTTTGAGACGCCCGCCGACACGATCCTTGCCTTCGAGCACGATCACCGAGCGTCCAGCGGCGACGAGTTCCTGCGCCGCTTTCAAACCGGACACACCGGCGCCGACGACAATCACATCCGCGTCGCTCACAGCGCACACACCGCCTGGATCTCGACGAGAATCTCGGGCGTGAGCAGCGACCGCACGCGCACGGCGGTCGAACCGGTGACGATGCCGGGGAAGACTTCTTCACGCGCCGCGGTCACGTCGAGCGCGTCTTCCATGAAGGAGCGCGGCCCGTCTGCGAGATACCAGGTGAGGCTGAGCAGATTCTCCGCGCGACCGCCGGCCGTCTCGATGACCTCCCGGATATTGCGGAAGGCCTGCACGGCCTGCGCCCGGATATCGCCATCCACGATCTGATGCGCATGCGACATCCCGGTCTGGCCGGCGATGAACAGCGTGTCCCCCTGCCGCGTCGCCTCGCAGAGGCCGCAAGCCTCGATCAGTGGCTTCATGTGCGCGCGGGTGATGCGTTCTATGCCGGCCATTTTCAGCCCCGTATTCAAACTAGACTATTTACTAAACTTCTCAGTCTAGTTATTCGAGGCGGCATGAACGCGACTCAACGAAAGCCTGCGGCGAAGGCGAGGGATGTGGCGCCGAAGCGGGGCCGTGGACGGCCGTCCGGGCGCGGCGAGCGCGTCGGCCATATTCTCGACGAGAGCCTGAAATGTTTCGCGGAGCGGGGGTTCGAGCGCGTCACCTATGACGATCTGATCGCGCGCTCGAAGGTCAGCCGCGGAAGTTTCTACTGGCACTTTCCGTCGAAGGAGGCGCTGTATGATGCGGTGCTGGATTACTGCGTGTTCGGTTACGCCGAGCGTCTCGAAGAAGAATTCGCCAGGACCAATCCGAAGGACAACATCGTCAAGCGGCTGCTCGACACCGCGCTTGCCGACTTCAACCGGAATCGTACGCAATACCGGCTGCTGCTGCGTCCGCCGCCGTCGCGCGGCGCGGTGGAGAAGATGGCGCGTTGGAACGAAGACGACACCGCGTTTCTCAGGAGCAAGCTCGAACCCGCGGTGAAGGAAGGCAGACTCGACCGTGCAGCGGCGGAAATCCTGCCGGACGTGCTCTCCGCGTTCATCGACGGCGTGTGCGTGCGGCTGGTGCTGGACGACGAGAACTCCGTCTCGCGCCTGTCGAAGAATATCGAAGCGTTCCTCAGCCGGATTGTCGCTTAGGCGGCAGCCTGATCCATTGCGACAGCAGCCACTTCTCGCCGTGCGTGGGCGCGAGCCCTTCGTGCAACGTTGCAGGATCGGGAGCGCCTGTGGCGTCGACGTTGCGGAACAGGATTGCGTCGCCCTTGTTGCCGCGATAGCGCCAGTCGAGTTTCAGGAACGCCGTCTCCGCGCCATCGAAGCCGTCATTGAGATAGACCAGGAACGTGACGACGCGCTGGCCCCATTGGCCGATGGTGTCGCGCTGCGCCGGCAGATTGGGGTCGAGGAAATCGTAATGCGCGGCAAAGCGCTGACCCGGCGCGTAATGCAGCACCTGCGTGTTCTCGAACCCGTCGGTCGCCAGCCCGGTCAGCGCCGCGATGCGCGTGCGCACGAGCACGAGCGCGAGGTCCAGTTCCACGAAATTGAAGTTCGACGAGCTATTGCTGCGGCCGCTCGCGATGTAGTGCGCGCCTTCGTCGTCGATCATGTGCGCGCGCGCGATCTTGGGCCCGGCACGCGCCACAAGCCAGTCGCAGAATTCGGGTGTGAGGAAACCCTCCACGATGGCGATGCGGGGCCTGGTGTGGACCAGTTGCATGCGCCCCGGCGCGAGCAGCGCGTTCACGTCGATGCCGTCGCGCAGCCGCTTCCAGTCATCGCCCGGCGCGGAGGCCAGCAGCCGCAACTCGCGTTGCGCCGCGTCCAGGCCATGCGCCGCGCTGGCTTCGAGATAGTTGAGCGCCGCGCCCCAGTCCTGTGGCATGCCCGCGCCCTGTGAGGACATCACCGCGCAGAGTCTGAGCGCCTCGGCGTCGTTCCCCCGGGCCGCTTGCACGATCAGATCGATGCCGCGCGCATGATCGACCGGCGGATGGACCAGCAGGCTTTTGCCCAGAGCGGTCATCGCCGCGACATCGCCCTGTTCCGCAAGGCGCGAGAGGATATCACGCGCGTCGGCATGACGGCCCTCGGCTTCGAACGCGTGCGCGCGCGCGAATGGGTCGGCTGTGTTCACGCCTGCGCCGGATCCGGTTGGGAGAACCTGTGCTCCGGAATCCGAATCCACTGCGACACGAGCCATTTCTCGCCGCGCGTCGGCGCCATGCCAGCATGCAGGGTTATGGGATCGGGCGTGCCGTTGCTGTCCACGTTGCGGAACAGGATCGCGTCGCCCTTGCCGCCGCGATGGCGCCAGTTGATTCTCAGGAATGTGGTTTCCGCGCCGTCGAAATCGTCGTTCAGGTATACTAGGAACGTCACCACGCGCTGTCCGGCATTGGCGATCATCTTCTTCTGCTGCGGAAGTGCCGGGTTCAGAAAATCATGATGCGGTCCGAACAGCTGGCCCGGCGCGTAGTGCAGGATCTGCGTCTGCTCGAAGCCCGTCACCGGCAGGCCCGTCAACGCGGCAATGCGCATGCGCAGCAGCACGAAGGCGAGATCGAGTTCGTCCAGACCGAAAATCGACCAGCCATTGCTGCGCCGGGCGCCGACATAGTGCACGCCTTCGTCGCTGATCATTTCCGCTCGCGCGATCTTCGGGCGGGCCCGGGCGATCATCCAGTCGCAGAAAGACGGCGGCAGGAATTTCTCCACGATCGCGATGCGCGGGCGCGTGTGCATAAGCTGCATCTGCACCGGCGCGAGCAGGGCTTCGAGATCGACGCTCTCGCGCAGTCGCCTCCAGTCATCGCCCGGCGCGGACGCGAGCAGGCGGAGTTCTTTCTGCGACGCTTCGAAACCTTGTTCGGCGCTGGCCTGAAGATAGTTGAGCGCCGTGCCCCAATCCTGCGGCAGCCCCGCGCCCTGCGCCGACAGCACCGCGAAGAAATGCAGCGCCTCCGCATTGTGCGCCTGCGTTGCCTGCCTGATCAATCCGATGCCGCGTTCGAAATCCATCGGCGCCTTGAACAGCAGGTTTTTGCCCAGCGCGGTGAGCGCGTCGGCATCGCCCTGGTCCGCGAGGCGCGAGAAAATCTCGCGCGCATCGGAATGGCGGCCTTCTGCCTCCAGTGCACGTGCCTGCGCGAATGGATCGGATGTGTTCACGCGCGGAAGGTATCAGTGCGCGACGGCGTGGGCCATACGAACGGGCAAAGCCCGTTAACAATGGTCGGAGAGAGAGGATTCGAACCTCCGGCCCCCACGTCCCGAACGTGGTGCTCTACCAGGCTGAGCTACTCTCCGATGCCTAGGAAGGGCGCCCTTATAACGATGCGGTGAGGCCGCCGCAACGCCTGTTGCAAAGCCGGTTTCCGGCCCGAAAATGCCCCGATGATCCTCGTCGGCCAGTACGATTCTCCCTATTCGCGCCGGGTCGCCATTTCGCTGATGGTGCTCGGTATCCCCTATCGGCACGACACCCGTTCGGTGTTCGCAGACTTCGATTCCATGCGAAAGACGAACCCGCTGGGGCGGATCCCGTCGCTCATTCTCGACGACGGCACTGTGCTGGTGGATTCCGCGGCGATCCTCGACTGGATCGACGAGACGGTGGGACCGGCGCGCGCGCTTCTTCCGCCATCCGGTATTCCACGCCGCGCCGCGCTGCAACGCATCGCCCTCGCCAATGGTGCGGTCGACAAGATCGGCGGCGGACGAAACTACGAAACGCTCATCCGCCCGTCGCGCTATCGCTGGCCGGAATGGATCGAGCGCACGACGACGCAAGGGCTCGGCGCGCTCGACGCGCTGAACGCGCTCGACTGGCCGGATGTGAAAATCGATCAGGCGCAGATCACGGCGGGCTGCGCCATCGACTACGTGAAGACGACGGCGCCCGATCTGGTGCCGGAGGGCCGCTATCCGGTGCTCGACAAATTCTGGAAGCGCATGGCTGCGCGGCCGGAATTCCAGGTCACAAGCTTCAAGGATTACGCCGTTCCGCGGGGTGAATAGTCGCAGAAGCGGCGTTGAAAGCAGGCGGGTCCGCCAGTATGGTCCCGGCCCCTGTTGGGGCGTCGCCAAGTGGTAAGGCACCGGATTTTGATTCCGGCATTCGAAGGTTCGAATCCTTCCGCCCCAGCCAGGCTTCGCGACGCGATAGCGGAGCGAAGACTGGCCCAGCGTAGCCCCAAGGGCGAAGCCTGGGCTGCGGCCGCGCGCTACGCCCGGCGGGTCAGCCTACGCAAAAATTTTTGATCGCGTTACTCTTTATCCGACCTTGTCCGACAGGCTCTTTTCATTCGCGAGTAGAAACTTCGCGATGCAGCCCATTGCGATGACGGAAGAGAACGCGCACAGGCTCTGAATCTGTACGGTATGGGTGTGGCCGATATAGAGACTGGCGACAACGCCGGCGGTGCCTGTCCAAAGCAACGCGATGCACGAGAATTCTGCGAAAGAGTGTTTCATTCTTTTCCCTTGCTGGCCCTTGGCCGTCCACCACCGTTATTTGAGTAAAATTGTCGACGATCCGCCTTGCCGAATTCTTAATCGATACCGGTGAATCCGGTGGTATCTCCACGATTATCGCGAACAGGCGCTAAAATCCTCCTTGCGAAACTCTGCGAAGTTTATGCTTTCTCAGTGTAAAGCATCTTTCGGGTTGAGATTGATGGTCATCGCCGTCTCCGCGGGGTAGCGGCCCGCAGGCAGATTGATCGGCGAAGCGAGCAGGATCGCGTTGCGCGCGCTCATCGCGATCTGGCGGAACGCGGCATCGGTGGCATAGCGGTGCTTGTCGATGATCTCGGCGCTTGCGATCGTACCATTGGCTTTCATCACCACATGCAGCGCGACGACGATGGATTTCGCGCCGGTGGCGCTCAGATCGAGATTCCAGCGGCGCAGAATCTGCGCGCGAATGTAATCGCGCAGGCTGTACATCGCTTCATCGCCGGGCGTCGCATTGTTGCTGGTGGACGGGTCTTCGGTCTCGCCCTGGCCATGCAGTGCCTGTGTCGCGGTTTCCGGCGCGCGCAGTTTGGAAAGCGAATTCAGGCGATTGAGGAAATCGTCATGCACTGTCGGTTTCGGATTGGGCTGCACGCCGACATCGGGACTGTGCGCGGTCGCAGCTTTGCGCGCGAAGGCCTGTTGTGTGGGCGTTTTCGATTTCACCGGCGCTGGCGGCGACTCCGTCGTCTCGCCAAGACGCACGATATCGATGAACACGGTGTGCAGCTGCTCGCGTTCCGGCCGCACGATGGTGCCGAAACCGAACAGGATCAGCAGCAGCGCGAGCCCGTGCGCCAGACCGGAGGTGAGAACACCGGGCCCGTTCTCGATTGCGAATTTGCGGCGCGGGTCTTCCGGAGGCGGCTCGACGATCAACCGTTCGAGCACATCGGTGTTCACGGCAGATCCCGCGCGACGCGGAAGCCGGCGAGGCTGGAATAATCGTATTCGCTGTCCTTGCTGTTCGCGCCCATGCCGCTGCGCGCCGCGGAGCGCACGAAGATCGGCAGGTTGTTCCACGATCCGCCGCGGATGACGTGGCGGTCGCATGCGCCGCTCGTCCATGCGCTTCCGTTCGCAGGCGCGTTTACATAGCTCGGATGCCAGCAATCCGCCGTCCACTGCCAGGCGTTGCCGAGCATCCCGTACAGTCCGTACGGATTGGACTTGAAGCTGTCGACATCGGAAAGCGTGTTGAAATCGTATTCGCTGCCACAGCCATTGCAGTTGGCATTGTTCGCGCCGACCTCTTCGCCCCACCAGCGCGACGTCGTCGTGCCGCCGCGCGCGGCATATTCCCATTCGGCTTCGGTCGGCAGGCGATAAGGTCCGGGCTTCGACGCGAGCTGCGGACGTTCTTTCTTTGCGAGTTTGTTCAGCCACGCGATGTAAGCGGCCGCATCGTGCCAGTCGAGACACACCGCGGGCCAGAGCGGCGGCTCGCTGTCCGATGGCGAGGGCGGAAATGCCTTGCCGCCTCCGGGCGAGTGCCATTGCATGAAGAGGCGCCCATTGCAGGGTTGCGGCTGATAGCCGGTGGCGGCGAGAAATTTCAGGAACTCATCGCTCGTCACGTCGTATTTGCCGAGCGCGAAGGCCTTGACGGTGACGTGATGCTGCGGGCCTTCGCTGTCGAAGCGGCCGGGCTCGCTCGCCGGGCTTCCCATCACAAAGCCGCCGGCCGGGATGCCGACCATCTGCGGACAGTCGGGACATTCCTTGAACTCGCGCTCCGGGTGATCGGTCGCCAGCGCGCGCGGCAACCATGCGAGCATGAGCATGGAAGCGAGAATGGTGAGCCACAATAACTTCATCGCCGCAGAGTAGGACCGGAACCGGCGCTGCGCTAGCATCGCGCATGGTTGATATCAGGCCGTATCGCGCACGCGATCTGGATGAACTTTACGACATCTGCCTGAAGACCGGCGATTCCGGCGCCGACGCAACCCATCTTTATCGCGATCCGGATTTGCTCGGGTATGTCTATGCCGGCGCCTACGGCGTGCTGTCGCCGGGGACGGCGTTGGTGGTCGAGGACGGCGAGGGCGTCGGCGGCTACATCGTCGGTCCTGCCGATACCCATGCGTTCGAAAAGCGCTGCGAGGCCGAATGGTGGCCGCCGTTACGGGCGCGCTATGCCGATCCGTCCGGCGATCCGAAGAGTTGGTCGCGGGATGAGCGGATGGCGCATCTGATCCATCATCCCGAGCGCACGCCGCGCAGGATCAATGAGATCTATCCCGCGCATCTGCACATCAATCTGCTGCCGCACCTTCAGGGTCGGGGGCTTGGCAAGCGGCTGATCGATCTCTGGCTTGAGAGAGCCGGTGCGCTGGGCGCGCATGGGGCATGTCTTGGAACCGGCGAAAGTAATCCGCGCGCGGTGCGGTTCTATCGCGCATACGGCTTCAGCGAGGTTGAACGCTTCGGCGATGCCCAAAAGGGAATCCTTTTCGGCATCGCCCTTCCATGATGATCGGGTACGCCGGTCAGGCGTGACCGGCGCCGTTGGTCTTGGTCGCGCTCTTGCCGAAGTCCGGCTTCAGATGGCCGTCGATGAAGGCGCCGGATTCGATCTTGATGTCCGCATGCACGACATCGCCGGTCATGCGCGCGGTGCCGCCCAGCACGACCTTCTTCGCCTCGATCTTGCCTTCAACCGTGCCGGCGAGTTCGACGGTGTCGCCATAGACATTGCCCTTGACCCTGGCGTTGTTGCCGACGGTGACGGAGACCGCGCGGACATCGCCGTTCACTTCGCCGTCGATGCGGATGTCTTCCGTGCTTTCCAACTGGCCGGTGATCTTCAGCGCCTTGCTGATCACTGACACGCCGCCGGTCGATGCCGGTGCGCCGCTCGCTATCGGCTGCACGACAGCCTGCGGCTTCTTCACTTCGGGCGTCGCACTGTAGGGCGACGGCGTGCCGGGCGGCGGCACGGTGGTTGCGGGTGTCGTCTCATTCGGCTTGGCATCGGTGCGATTGAACACGCTCATGATTTTGTCTCCGGGAGTTGGTCCAACGTTTCGAAGTAACTTGGCGGCCGCCACGGCATGCGCGCATCGATGCGCGCGCCCTGTTCGACCGTGACGCTGTTGTGGAAGACGCGGCCGGTAACGTTGGCCGATTTCGCGAGGGTTACATTGACGGCGAAGACGCGCCCGTTCAGGCGGCCATCGACACGGACTTCGCGGGCGACCACATCGCCCTCGACATATCCGTCCCCCGCGATAACCAGCGTGCCGGCGTTGATGCGGCCGGTGACGACACCCTGGATATGCAGTTCCCCGTCGGTCTCGAGTTCGCCATCGACCCGGATCGCCTTGCCGAGCTTCGACACAGGCAGCGCTGCGCCGTTCCCGTTTTGCGGCTTCGTGAACACGGCTTTGGGCGGTGCGGCGGACATGCGCGGGGCGTTCGACTCCGTTACGCGTTCAGCCCCCGCCGCCGCTGGATTTATCTAAGCGCAGTTTCGAGGGACTCTGCAAGCGCCTCAAAATAATCACGGATTCGCAACAATTTTGCGGCGGCCGCGCGATCACAACTTGCGACAGATGAGGAATGGAAACGCGCAGCGACAGGCCCTAGGATTCACGCGGGCGTTGTTTGGGGCCATCCATGACCGTCAGATTGATCCCGTTCGCGTGCGCGGTTCTGTTGTTCATGCCGGTGCAGGCCGGCGCTCATCCCAGCGCGCCGCTGGGATACGACCCTGCCGAGATTGGAAGGATCGGCGTCCAGATTGCGATGGAGGGCGATGCCGAAAGAGCGTGTCAGGCCGCAAGCCAGCCGGACCCTGGCCTGGCGGCGGATGTCGAACGCCGCTCGGAAGCGCGTCTCGCGCAATATTTCGAGCGCATCGGCGGCGACGATCACGGCAGCGTCACGCATCTGTTCATCGATAGCGGCAGCAAGGCGCGATGGGCCGGACCCGAAGGCTCTCAGCCGGTGACGGCCATCGCCGATCCGATTGGCGCACAGCGTGGCAAGGGCACGCTCACGCGAAAATCCTTCGTCGTCGGCAATGACGCGCAGACATCGCGCGGCATCTGGGTGCTCACGATTCCGGATGCTGCGGATCCGTCAAAGACCGACACCTTCGAATATGCGGTGGATTTCAAGCTGGGTATGTTCGGCGGGATGTGGATCTGGCACATGCGCCGCTATGGGCCGCCCGACGTCGCGCCGCCGCCGCCGGCCCACTACTGCCATATCGATCCGGCGCTGTACTACTAGGCCCGCTCGGGCGCGCGTTCGTATCGCCGGCCGCGTCCAGTGGTAAGATGCCCGCAACGGATATTTGCGGGGCTACCGATGACCAAGGAAGAGTTGAGCGACTGGGCGTTGAAGAACGGCTGGCAGATGATCGGCGGTCATCCAAGCCTCACGCGCCCCAATCGTCCGGCCGAGGCGATCGTGCGCCTCGTGCTGAAAGGCACCGTCGTGCAGCTCGAAGTGAAGAAGCCCGCCGGCAAATGGGACAAGCTCTCCAGCGCGCCCTATTCGAAGCTCGTGCCCGACGAGGAGACCGGCCTGCCTATCGGCCTAGGCCTCGACACCATCACAGGCTTCTCGATGCTGATGCAGGACAACAAGAACCGGGCGGTGTTTCGGTAAGGCACAGCTTATAGAGCGTTCCGTTTCGCGATTTCGCTCAGCCATGTCGCGCTCGGCTTCGGCGTGCGTTTCTGTGTCGTGCGATCGACGTCCACCAGGCCGAATTTCGGGCGGTAGCCTTCGAGCCATTCGAAATTGTCGAGCATCGACCAGTGGATGTAGCCGCGGACGTCGATGCCGTCCTTGATCGCGCGGAGCACGCCTTCGAGGGCGCGGCGCGTGTATTCGATGCGGCGCGTGTCATCCTCCGTGCCGATGCCGTTCTCGGTGACGATCACCGGACAGCCGCTGATGCGCGCGGCCTGGCGGATGCAGGCCTCAAGCGCTTCGGGATAAAACTCGTAGCCCATCTGCGTGCGTTCGGCGTTCTCCGGTGGCGGCAGCACGCCGTCCGCGCCGAAGCGCACACGCGTATAGGTCTGCACGCCAATGAAATCATCGCCCTTCAGGGATTCGAGGAACTGATTGTTGACCTCATGATCGGCCGCGGCGCAGCGGTCTTCGCCGCCGGGCTCCGCCTGGTATTCGTTGAGCGAGAGCGTGATGCCGACCGGTCCGTTCACCAGCGGTTTGAGCGTCTCATAAGATTTGCGATGCGCCGCAATCAGGTTCGCCACCGTGGCCGGACCATTGCCCACCATGTAGGGCGCGAACCGTCCCGCATCGCCGCCGCAAAGTCGTGCCGCCTCGGCCAGCGCCTGCTCGCGCTTGCCGCCGCTGCGGGGAGGGCCTGAGCGACGGCGTAGCGCCGTCCGCATCACCGGGATGTTGGCTTCGTTGATCGTGCAGGTGTAGGCGATGAGATCGCCGAGCGCCTTGCCTGCGCGTTCGCAGTAGCGCGCGAAGCGGTCGATCGATTTCGCATCTTCCCATCCGCCATCGCGCGTGAACCAGAGCGGCGCAGTGAAATGGTGGAAGGTCACCATCGGCACGATGCCTTCCGCCAGGCAGCACGCGATCATGCGACGGTAGTGATCGAGCGCCTGCGTGGAGAAGAATCCTTCCTCCGGCTCGATGCGCGCCCATTCGATGGAGAAACGATAGACGCCGAACCCCAGCTGCTTCAGCATCGCGATGTCGCGGGGATAAAGATGATAGTGGTCGCATGCATCGCCCGACGGTTCGGCGAACAGCGACGGCTTCATCATCTCCATCAGCCAGAGATCGCTCGCCGTGTTGCCGCCCTCGACCTGATGCGCGGCGGTCGCCGTGCCCCACAGAAAACCCTTCGGAAATTGCTCCGGCATGTGTCGCTCCCGATCCTTGCGCGGAGGATTTCATGCGGCGGCAGGATCGCGCAAGAAGGCTGGCAATCGCGCCACTTCAGCCATAGGTTCCCGGCGTGACCCGCTTTGTCGTCATCGCGTCTGCGCGTTCCGGCTCCAACAGACTGGTGGAGCAGCTCTGTGCGCAGCCGGACATCTGGTGTCACGGCGAAGTGCTTCAGCGCGACAAGATGCCGATCAAGAGAGGCTCTGCCGACAGACTCAAACAGAAGCTCAAAAATCTCCGCGAGCGGGATTTCGATACGTTTCTGCGCAAGATTTTCAAACTCTCCCGCGGCCGCCCGCATTCCGGATTCAAGGTGCTGCTGGGACAATTGGGGGACCGTGGTTCAGCGGCTGTTCTGGACGAGCCGGACATCCGGAAAATCGTGCTGTCGCGCGACAACATGCTCGCCTGCTATTCCTCGACGCTGGCCGCGCGGGAAACGGGTGCGTGGAATCCCGTGCAGATGGCGAAGTCGGAGCGGCCGCTGGTGCGGTTTGGACCGCTCGCGTTCCAGGCCTTTCAGGACAAGATCGCGAGCGCCTATCGCGTCGTCTCCGACCGGCTGGAAGCCGGTGGCCAGACGGTGCATCGCGTGCGCACGGACGAATTGAACGACAATGCGCGCATCGCCGCGCTGCTCGCGTTTCTCGGCGCGGAGACGGAGGTGGTCGAGCCGGAGATGCAATCCTCGCGCGGCCCGTCCGACATTCTCTCGCGCTTCGTCAATCCCGCCGATGCGGAGCGTTATCTGCGCGAAAACGACCTCATGCACTGGGCCCATGAGGCGCCGCAATCATAGACGCGGGTTCGAGATCGACAGGCGCAGGCCACCGTCGGTGAGCAGCGTCTCACCGGTGATGTTGAAGGAGTCCGGCGTCGCCATGAAGATCACCGACTTCGCGACCTCATCGCCATCGGCAACGCGCGCCAGCACGGCGGTCTTCCTGTAATTGTCCTTCACGCGTTCGAACACTTCGGCGCCGAAGCGTTCGGTGAACCACGGCGTCGCGACAAGGCCGGGACAGATCGCATTGACGCGGATTTCCGGCGCCAGCGCGCGGGCGAGCGAGAGCGTCATCGTGTTCAGCGCGCCCTTGGATGCGGCGTAAGCCACGGACGAGCCGATGCCTTCGACGCCGGCGATGGACGACACATTCACCACCGCGGCGATATCGCTCTTGCGCAGATCGTCGACGCAGGCGCGGATCATCTGGAACGGACCGACGACATTCACCGAATAGATGTTGGTGAAATCCTCGGCGCTCAGCGCGTTCAGGTCGGCATGCCCCGCGAACTTCGTGGTTCCTGCGTTGTTCACAAGAATATCGATGCGGCCGAACGCGTCGCGCGCGGCCTGCGCAATCTTCCGGCAATCCGCATCGAGGGCGACATTGCCCTGCGCGATCACGACCGGCGCACCGGTCTTTTTCACCTCAGCGGCGACGGCCTCGGCCTCCTTGGCGCTCTTGGAATAGTTGATGACGACGCTCGCGCCGCGCCGCGCCAGGCCGATGGCCACGCTCGCCCCGATGCCCGAAGACGAGCCTGTGACGATTGCCGCCTTGCCTTTCAGGTCTGCCTGTTCCATCCGTTTCACTACCCTTTATCTCTGGGATGATCGTACAGAGCCCGCGCGATGCCGCAAGCAGCCGTAAAGATTGCCGATGCGCCGACGCGCATCATCCTGATCCGGCATGGGCGGCCGGCGATCGATGTGGCGCCGCGCACCTCGCATGGGGGCTTTCGCACCTATATCGACGATTACGAGGCGGCTGGCCTCGATCCCTCCAGCGCGCCGCCCGAGGAATTGCAGGACCTCATCAAGGAACTGGACGCCGTCTTCACCAGCGGCAAACCGCGCGCGCATGAAAGCGCGAAGGCCCTGGCGCCGAAGGCGGAGCTGATCGCCGATCCCTTGTTCGTCGAAGCGCCGCTCGCGTCCCCGCGCATTCCGCTGCTGCGCATGAAGGTGCCGAAATGGGCAGTGGTCGCGCGCATTCTCTGGCATGCCGGCTATCATCCCGAGATCGAGAATTACCGTCGCGCCAAATCGCGTGCTGCGAACGCCGCCGATATCCTGATGCGCCGCGCGCGTGAGGACGGGCAGGCGGCGTTGGTCGCGCATGGCTATTTCAACCTGATGATCGGCCGTGAATTGCGCCACCGCGGTTTCACAAAGACCGGCTCCCACCGCGCGCAATACTGGAATGCGGTGATTTACGAACGCGCTTGACCCCTTGCCAAAGCGATTGCGGCATCCAATCTAGGGTTGGGTGTCGATTTTGGGGAGCGGCATGAGCGCGGCATTCGACATAGCGCCGGATTGGCGGGGGCGCGGTATCGCGACGTTCAAGGTCGTTCTGTTCATCGCAATTTTCGTGGCGCTCAACATGGGCGCCAACGAAATCCTGCTGTCGTCGCGCTGGCTGATGGCGCATTTCACCAGCACCGAAGGGCATCTGCTGCTCTCGATGGGCGCATTGATGGTTGTGACCATCGGGCTGACCGCCGTGATGGCCCGGGTGAATGGCGAGCGCTTTGCCGCATTCGGCTTTGGCGATGATGCGCGCGCGACGAATTTCGCACTGGGTGTGCTGTGCGGCCTGATTGGACTTGCGCTGCATCTGGGCGTGCTTCTGCTTCTGGGCGACGCGTCGTGGAAGGTCTCTCCGCTAGATGCTGCACTGTTATGGGAAGCAGGAATGCTGGCCGTGCTTCTTTTCGTGGTCGCGTTTACGGAAGAGTTTTTGTTCCGCGGATATGTGCTTGTCGAACTCGCGCGCGCAGTGTCGTTCTGGCCGGCCGCGATCGGACTGGCGTTGATGTTCGGCGCGGTGCATTGGTTGAAAGGCGGCGGCGAGAATTTCGTTAGCGGATGTCAGGCTGCGGGCGCCGCGCTCGTCTACGCGCTCTCGTTCCGGATGACGGGTTCGCTCTGGATCGCGATCGGATCGCATTTCGGCTGGAATTTCGCGCAGAGCTTCATCTTCGGCGTTCCCGACAGCGCGCTGATGTTCGCGCATCCCCTGTTGCAGTCCTCGATGCACGGCCCGGATTTTCTCACCGGGGGCACCGTCGGGCCGGAAGGAAGTTTTCTGTCGGCGTTTGAGTTTCCGCTGGTCCTTGCCGCGAGCTGGATTCGGCGTTCTAGAGAAGTTCAACCCTCCCCTTGAGGGAGGGTCGAAAACGCGAAGCGTTTTCGGGGAGGGGAGATGTTCTCGCACTTCAACCCCTCCCCGAAATTTGCTTCGCTATGCTCAGCAAATTGTCGACCCTCCCTCAAGGGGAGGGTGGATGCCGCCACTTGACGAACGAGCTGTCGCCCTGATACTTAAGCGTATGCTTAACTATCAGCAACAACCTCTCGACCTTGTTTTTCAGGCACTCGCGGACCCCACGCGGCGCGGGATGATTGCGCGCCTCACGCGCGGGCCGGCGTCGGTGAGCGAGTTGGCGGAGCCGTTCGACATGTCGCTGCCCGCGGTCGTGCAGCATCTACAGGTGCTGGAATCGAGCGGCCTGGTGACGTCGGAAAAGATCGGGCGCGTGCGCACCTGCAAGATCGAGCCGAAGATGATGATGACTGCGGAAGACTGGATCTCGAGCCAGCGCGCGAGCTGGGAAGCGCGCCTCGACCGGCTGGGCGAATACCTGAAAGAGCTGCAGGCAAAAGGGAAGAAAATTGGCCGCAAGCGCTAAAGACATTCTGGTCGATGCACCGTCGGGCGAGCCCGTGATGCACCTGACGCGCATCTTCGACGCGCCGCGCCATCTGGTTTGGGATTGCTTCACCAAGGCCGAGCACATCGCGCAATGGTGGGGCCCGCGCAAATACGCGATCACGGTCGAAGAATTTGATGTGCGGCCCGGCGGCAAATGGCGCGTCTCGCACAAGGACGACACCAAGACCGTCACCTTCTTCGGCGAATATCGCGACGTCGTGAAGCCGGAGCGCCTTTCGCGCACCTTCTGCGTCGGCGATTTTCCGCCGATCGAGGAAAGCTATGCATTCCATGAAGAGAGCGGAAAGACGCGCGTCGTCTGCACCCAGCATTATCCCAATGTCATGGCGCGCGACATGATGGCGAAGGGTGGCGCGGCTGAAGGCGGGCGCGAATCCTTCGAACGCCTCGACGACCTTCTTGTGTCCCTGAAAGGCTAAGCGATGAGCGATCCGGTTTTCAATATCAGCCGCACCTATGACGCGCCGCTGTCTCTGGTGTGGGACATGTATGCGAAGAAGGAGCATCTCACGAAGTGGTGGGGACCGAAGGGCTTCGAATGGGTCGGCGGAACGCTGGATTTCCGTCCCGGAGGCATTTTCCACTACGGCATGAAATCGCCGACGGGAGACGTCATGTGGGGCAAGTTCGTCTATAGCGAGATCGTGCCGCTGAAGAAGCTGGTGTTCACGACCTCGTTTTCCGATGAGAACGGCGGCACGACACGTGCGCCGTTCGCCGCAAACTTCCCGCTCGAAGTGCTCAACACCATCGAATTCTCCGAAAGCGCGGGAAAGACGACGCTGAGCATGACCGGCACGCCATTCGATGCCAGCGATGCCGACAAGGCCTTCTTCGAATCCATGTTCCCGTCGATGCAGCAGGGCTTCAAGGGCACGCTGGATCAACTCGAAGCCTACCTCAAAAGTCAGCAGTAGGAGTTATCTCATGCATACCAGTTTGATTGCCGCCGGTGCGGCGGCGCTTCTCGCTGTGGCCGGTGTTGCGCTGGCCGAGACCAAGCCGTCACTGCCGCCGGGGTTTGTCCTGCCGCACGGCCAGCACGATGTGCGCAAGGCAACGGCGGGCACCTACACGATGGATGTGATGCACACCGCGGTCATCGCGCGCGTCTCGCATCTGGGCTTTTCGATGAGTGCATTCCGCTTCGGCAAATCCAGTGCAACGTTGCAATGGGATCCGGCGCATATCGAGACGTCGACACTAAACGCCACGGTCGATCCGGCCTCCATCGATACGCCGGTGCCCGGCTTTGCGAAGGACCTGATCGGCGCGGATTACCTCAATACCACGAAATATCCGACCGCGACGTTCGTCTCGACCGCGTTCCACGCGAAGGATTTCCAGCATGGAACGGTGGACGGGAAGCTCACCATCATGGGCAAAACCGTGAATGCGACGTTCGACGTGCAACTCATCGGCGCCGGTCCCGGGTTCGCTGCGAGTCCGGCGATGGGGCATGTCATCGGCATTCACGCGGTCACCCATGTCGATCCGAAAGCGCTGGGCCTTCCGTCCGTGTTCTCCGATCCGATCGAGATCGCGGTCGACACCGAATTCACCAAGAAAGGCTGAGGGATGCTCAAGCTCTATTACCACCCGCTGTCGTCCTACTGCTGGAAGGCGCTGATCGCACTGTATGAGAACGACACGCCGTTCGAGAAGGTGCTGGTGAATTTCGGCGACGCAGAGTCGCGCGATGCGTTCTACGCGCTGTGGCCGGTGGGTCAGTTCCCGGTCGTGAAGGACGAAACGCGCGACCGCCTGGTGCCGGAATCGAGCATCATCGTCGAATATCTCGACGATCATTATCCCGGCCGTACCCGCTTCATCCCCGAAGACATCGACATGGCGCGCGAGGTGCGCATGCGTGATCGCTTCTTCGACCTGCATGTGCATGTCCATATGCAGAAGATCACCGGCAACCGCATCCGTCCCGAGGGGAGCAAAGATCCGTTCGGCGTCGAACAGGCGCGCACGCGCATGGCGACCGCGCTTGGCATGGTCGAGGAGAGCCTCGGCGAGGGCTGGGCGATGGGCGAACGCTACACGCTCGCGGACATCGCGGCGTCGCCGGCGCTGTTCTATGCCGACAAGATCAAGCCGCTCAAAGACGCTTATCCGAAAACCAATGCCTATCTCGAACGGCTGAAGGTGCGGCCGTCCTTCGCGCGCACGCTGAAGGAAGCGGAGCCATACTTCCACATGTTCCCGCAGGAGACATGAGCATGAGCGGCGTCACGCATGGCAGTTTCACGATCGCGCGCGAATACGATGCACCCGTGGCGATGGTGTTCAAGGCGTGGGCCGATCCGGCGGCCAAGGCGCGCTGGTTCCTCGCGCCGGTGCCGCTGACCGATGTGATTCGCCAGCAGGATTTCCGCGTTGGCGGTCGCGACCGCTACAAGGGGACCTGGCCCGAGCATTTCACGAGCGACTTCAACTGCGAATATCTCGACATCGTCGAGAATGCGCGCATCGTCTATGTCTACGACATGCATCTCGACGGGAAGAAGATCTCCGTCTCGCTCGCGACCATCCTGTTCGAAAAATCGGGCAAGGGCACGCGCATGACCGTCACCGAACAGGGCGTTTTCCTCGACGGCTATGTCGATGGCGGCTCGCGCGAACGGGGCACGAGCGGTCTTATCGATCAGCTCGGCCGCTCGCTCGCGCCGAATTAGATGCCAGAACGGCCTCGGCGGCTTCGACGAATCCCGCGCCACCCGGCGAACGCGTAATCCAGCGCGGATAGGATGACAGCGCCTGGTCGCGCACCGTGCTCATGCCGATGGTGTGGCGGAAGGTGCGGAACATGGGCGCATCGTTCTCGCTGTCGCCCGTATAACAGATCTCGTCATCCGCGACATCGGTGAGCACGCGGCGCGTCATCGCCAGCTTGTCGAAATCGCCCAACCATCCAAGAACCCAGAGATTGTTCTCGGTCGCACGCAATCCCGCTTCGCGCATGGCGGCCAGAATGGCCGCACGTGTGTTCGGATTCTCGGGCCGTGCAAATGCGATGCTGGAAAGACGGAACGGCTGATCGTCGGCTAGGGTGGCGTCCGGCACGCGCGCGCGGATGCGATCGCCGATCTCCCGCAGTTCTGCGCGTTGGTCCGCGCCATGCCAGAAATCCCGGAGCAACCCGCGATTTTCCCCGCGCCGGAAGATGAAGCCGCCATTTTCACCGATGACGCCGTCGATCGGCCACATCCGCGCCATCTGATCGCACCATCCGGCCGGCGCAGCGGTCACGACGATGACGCGGAACGCCATGTCGTGGAGCTTTTCCAGCGCCGCATAGGTTGCGCCGGACAGGCGGCCTTCGTGGGTGAGCGTGTCGTCCATGTCGGTCAGGACGAAGCGTACGCCCCTGAACGCGTCGCGCGGCGCGGACGCCAGATCCTGCATTATTGCCGGCGCTCCACGCGTTTCACGCCGGGGATCTTCGCCAGGTCGTTGGCGATCTCCTCGACCTCTTTCGGAGAGAGGCGGGTAAGCGCGATGGTGACGTCCTCGAGGCCTTCGGTCTCGCTGGGCTTTGCGGTATAGCGCGAGATGCGGCGCGCACGATAACCGAGTGCGGCATCGAGCGCGGCGATGGAAAGCTGGTCCTGCTCCGTCTCGACCTCGATCTCATGGACCTTGTGACGCTGTTGAAAGCGTTCCTCGATCGGCTTGATCCCGGCAAGGATGATGATGATCACGATCGTCGCCGCGACGGCTTCGATATAGAGACCGCCGCCGACGGCAAGCCCGATCGCGGCAACGGACCACAGGCTCGCCGCGGTCGTGAGGCCGCGCACGATCTCGCCGCGCAGCAGAATGGAACCCGCCCCGAGGAACCCGATGCCGGACACGACCTGCGCGGCGACGCGCGAAGGATCGAGCACGACATGCGGCGTCTTGATGATCTCGCTGAAACCGTAGGCCGACACGATCATGATCAGGCAGGCGCCGACGCAGACCAGCATGTGGGTGCGCAGGCCGGCAGCCCAGGAAAGGCGCTCGCGATCGGCGCCGATGATGCTGCCCAACACGGCCGCCACCAGAAGCCGCAGGATCATCTGCCCGTCGAACGGGGTGAGGACGGACAGCAACGCGGACATGGGCAGGCTCCGTTCTATTTTCCTGCCTTATGAAACGGTTTGTCGCCCAAAATGGTCACGCGGTACATGACGCGCTCGTTGGTCGGATAGTCGCCGACCGTGAAATGCTGCGTCACGCGGTTGTCCCAGAAGGCGACCGTGCGCGGCTTCCACTGGCGGCGGACCAGGAATTGCGGCTGCTGGATCTGCTCATAGATCATTTCCAGAACCTTGCGGCTTTCCGAATGATTGAGGCCCAGAATTCGCGTCGTGAACGCGGGATTGACGAACAGGCTGTTCAATCCGGTCTCCGGGTGGGTGCGCACCACCGGATGCGTCGTTGGCGGATGATCGCGACGCGCCCACGCAAATTGCTCCGAGCCGAGATCCATGCGCTGGAAACGCTCTTCGGTGTAGGAGCGCTCGAAATCGTGGCTCGCGATCAGGGGTGCGAGAAAATTCTTCAGGGGCTGTGACAGCGCGCCATAGGCCGCGCGCGAACTGGCCCAGATCGTGTCGCCGCCCGCTGACGGTGTATCCTGGGCATAGAGCAGGCACGCCATCGGCGGCGTGTCGATGAACGTCACATCCGCGCGCCAGTTTCCGCTGTCGTCGATCGCCCACTGGTTCTGCAGCAATGCGATTTCGGGCACGTCGGCGATGTGCGGCCGGATCGGATGGACGTGCAATTCGCCGAAGCGCGCCGCGAAATTGCGCAGCTCCGCAGGCGTCAGCGTCTGGTCGTCGAAGAATAGCACTTCATAGCGCAACAGCGCGCGGCGAATGGCGGCGATCTCCTCGTCGATCAGATCGTCCGCAAGGTTAATGCCGTCGATCCGCGCGCCCAGCGTCGAGGAAAGCGGCGTGACGTGGAATTGCGGGCCCAGCGCAACGCGTGTGGCAGTCATGGCACTCATAGTCTCCGCTCCATTTTGCGTACCGATCGTTGTCCACCGCCGCCTCAGACATCTTATACTCTATTGACTCAGTAGTGTATAGGTGGAATATGGACAAAACCGCGGGTGCGCGGCTTTGTGAAGAGGGGTTTTGAACATGAAGAAATTGGCCACGATGCTGCTTCTGGGCAGCGCGAGCATTGCGGTTGCGACCGCAGCCTATGCCGACAAGGCGCAGTCCAACGGAACGTCGTCATCGCAAAGCGCGAACGATGCGAAAATCCAGCAGCTCGAACAGGACATCCAGGACCTGAACGCGCAGGTGCAGGACCTGAAGCGCAGCTC
>DATJUS010000058.1:0-8335 GCA_035502175.1 Rhizomicrobium sp. | reverse complement strand
ATCCGGCACATGTCCGAAAGACGCAACATGCGGGACGCTTCAGCGGCCGCTTGATCCCGACGGACATGTCAAAGGCACGATTGGAATCGCATATCGCCTCTACAGGCACCGTGACGCGTCTCTGCCGCCCGCAGGAGTGATCGTGGCGCAGGAGGGCGGACCGGGGTTTTCCACGTTCGGAAGCGCTGGCGGATATCTCACTCTGTTCGACCCTCTTCGCAAGGATCGGGATATCCTGATGGTCGATGCGCGCGGTACGGGCGCCTCGCGCGCGATTGCCTGCCCCAGTGTGCAACGTTCGCCGAAACGCAGCACCGCCGATATTGCTGCTTGCGGTCGTTATCTGGGTCGTGCGGCGAATTTCTATGGAACGCGGCTTGCCGCCCAGGATATGGCCGCCGTTCTCGATACGCTGCACATCGGCAAGATAGACTATTACGGGGACAGCTACGGCACATTTTTCGGACAAGTGTTCTCTGCCCTCTATCCCAATCGTCTGCGGAGCGTCGTGCTCGACAGCGCCTATCCTGTGATTGGCGAGACGCCATGGTATTTTCACGCCGGTGAGGTTGTTCGCCAAGGCTACGAAGATGCGTGCAGACGTACGCCGTCCTGTGCGGCTCAACCCGGCTCCTCGATGGATCGCATTCGCAGGTTGGTTGCATATCTCGCGGGCCATCCGATCCGCGGAAACGCACCGGACGGCGAGGGGCACATGCACGCGGTCACCGTGACGCCAGCGATGATCGGACAAATGCTGTTCGACGGCACCAACGGCCCCATCAATCATCGCGAATTGGATGCCGCGACGCGTGCCCTTTTTGAGAACCATGACGCGGCGCCATTGGTACGGCTGACTTCCGAGAACCTCGCCAACGAATTTCCGCAGGACCCTAAGAGCTTTTCCTATGGTCTATTCGCGGCGGTAAGCTGCATCGACTACCAACAGATCTACGATATGCGCTCGCCAGTATCTTCGCGGCACACGCAACGCGATGCTGCTGTTACCGCACGTGAGAAGGAATTCCCGCAGACCTATGATCCCCTGAGTTTCGTGCAGTTCCAACAGGTGCCTCTCGACATCAGCGTGTTGAACTTCTGCATCGACTGGCCGAATGCGCCGCTCCCCTACGCGCCCGGGAAGCCGATTCCCGAAGGAGCGAAGTTCACGAATGCGCCAACTCTGGTTCTGAACGGCGAACTCGATATGTTGACAACCTCGGCGGAAGGCGCGGTCGTGACGGCGCAGTTCCCTCACGGCAAGCAGCTGATTGTGGCCAACAGCTTCCACGTGGTGGCCGTTGACGATGTCGATGGTTGCGGACAGCGGATTGTGCGACATTTCGTGGAGACGCTTGATCCTGGCGACACGTCCTGCGTCGAAAAAGTTGCGCCTGTACGACTTGTGCCGAAATTCGTTTTAAGGGCTACGGATGCTGTCCCTGCAGCCGTTGCAGACGGCAATGAAGCGGATGTGCGGGACAGAGCGCTGGCCTCCTCCGCCTTGCAGACGGCCGCCGATGTTCTGGCGCGCTGGTATATCAACTACGGTGGCAGAGGCCTCGGACTGCGAGGTGGTTCCTGGAGCTTCGATCAGCCGGATAGGATTGCGCGGTACACGCTCAAGAAAGTGTGTTGGGCAACGGATCTTCCGGTATCCGGCAGCATCGCGTGGGATCAACGTGATGGGGCGGTTTCCGCTGATCTAAAGTTCGGTCGATCGCATATTGTCGCGAAGTGGAACGATCGTGAGACGCGCGGCAGCGCGAGCCTTTCTGGGACTGTGAACGGCAAGAAAATCGTGGCTTGGATGCCTGCGCCCTAGTGGGTTGAATCCACAGCGGTCGTGGCACTGGCGGGCACAGCGCTAGCTGTGGATGTCGCGTCAATGGTCGCGAGGTCAGTCTGGAATTGCGCCAACATGGCGGGCGTTATCTGTCCTTTCGACATCGCAGCGATTTGGTTCAGCGACATCGACTTGAAGAAAGGATACATCGAATGCTGCCGAAGACCTGGAAAATCCTTGTCCAAGACCGCGCGCCCACCCGCCGTATCGGCGATCTGGCGTATGGGCTCATCGAGGGGAGAACTGGAGGGAGTCGGCTGGGGCAGCATTTGCGAGCCGGAAAGAGGAGGCAATTCCTGGCCGGAGGCTGTACTCAGCGCGAACGCCACAAAGGCTGTCCCGATGGATAAAGATCTTCGGAACATGACGCCTCCCAACGTCGCACTGCTCCAGGGAGAGCAACGCGCGCCTCTTCGAAAGGTTGCGCCTGGTTCCAACGATCGCTTTATAGTCCGAGTCGCAAACGAATCACCGGTATGAAAATGAAGTGGCCCGCCACGCGGATCAGCGCGAGCTCACCCAAGAGTTTCGGAATGTATGAGAAAGCCGCGAAGCTTGCCGCGGCAGGTGCGGATCTGATCCATCTCGAAGTGGGCATGCCAAGTTTCGACACGCCACAGAATATCAAGGATGCGACTGTCGCAGCGCTACAGCGCGGGGAGGTTCATTACGGCGACTTCCGTGGCAATGTCCGTTTGCGCCGCGCTATCGCAAAGCGCTTGGCTGAACACAATGCAATGCGTGTCAGCGAGAACGAAATCGTTGTCACGAATGGTCTCACGCACGCCTCCTATGCCGTATTCATGGCGGCTATCGATCCCGGCGATGAAGTCATCCTGCTTTCACCGCACTACCCTCAGCACATCAACAAGATTGAACTGGCGGGCGGCAGGGTGGTTTTTGCGCTATTGGATGCGAGCAAGAATTTCACAATCGACGTCGCGGCGATCGAGTCACGCGTCACGCCGGCGACGCGCATGATCTGTCTCGTCAATCCGGCGAATCCGACAGGGCGCGTCTATTCCCGCGACGAGTTACAAGCGCTCGCAGATGTCGCGATCAAATACGATCTTCTGATCCTTTCGGACGAAGTCTACGATCAGATCGTCTATGATGGTCGCACTCACATCAGCATTGCATCGCTGCCGGGCATGGCCGAACGCACGTTCAGCCTGTTCGCATTCACTAAAGCGTATGCCATGGACGGGTGGCGCATAGGTTATGTCGTGGCGCATGAGAGGTTCATTCCCGCGATCCTGAAACTCACGATGAATGACGTCGCGCACGTAAACGTTTTCATCCAGGAAGGTGCTCGCGAGGCACTGGAAGGGCCGCAGGGCCAGATCAAGGATATGGTTACGGAAGACCAGCGGCGCCGCGATCTCGTCGTCCGTCGGATGAACCAGATGTCTGGCGTCACCTGCGACGCGCCCGAGGGGACGATCTATGCGTTTCCCGACATCTCCGCCACCGGAAAGACCGCACAGACCGTTGCCGACGAAATCCTCGAAAAATGCCATGTCGTGACCGAGGCCGGCACGTTTTATGGCGCAGCCGGAGAGGGCAGGTTGCGCGTCTGCTTCGGCGCCGAGGCCTATGAGCGGATCGACGAGGCGCTCGATCGTATGGCGCGCTATTTCGCAGATCAGGCATGAGCAGGGCCGCCGACAACCTCGACCGATGGATACGCTCCAGCTTTGTGGCGATGAACACGGAGCTCGAAGAGCTCTATTTCGCACAAACTGATCGTGCCAATGTGGATGGTATAGGAGAGGCCATCAAGACGAGCTTGGCCGAGGAAGGCCGTGCGCTGATCCGTCCGCTTGCAGCGGAAGGAAACACGAATGAAGGCTTTGAGCGTGCGTTCGACGTTCTTGGGAATCTGGGGCTGTTTATGGCAGCGCTGCGACGCCATGAGCTCACCAATCCTGCGCGAGAAACGGTGTCACCGTTCGAGGAAGCTTCCGCGCTGGGGCTTCACATTGGTGCCTCTCTGGGCGTGACGCCGCGCTTTGCGACGGCCCATCTTGCGACTCACAACAGGGCGATTGAGGGCCAACAGAAGAGTTTCACCTCACTGGAAGATGAATTCATCTTCATTGACTATAATACGATGGGAATCCTGAGTTACAAGCGCGCAGCTTATGCGCTTATGCGCGTTCCACCGCTTGGAATTTCCAACAAATCTTCGCTGATGCTGTTCCACAATGCGCGCGATGCCTTGAAGGACGTCGCGGCGACGAACAAGATTCTGTTCGATACGCTCGACAAGGATCGATTCTTCTACAGCGTACGCCCCTACTACAAGCCGTACCGGGTAGGGCGGCAGGAATATCGTGGCGCGAATGCGGGAGATTTTTCTGGCATCAACGAGATCGACCTTTTGCTCGGGCTCTGTCGCGCCAACGACCCGAGCTATTCGCAGCTTCTGATCGACAAGATGCTGTTCATGATCCCAGAGGACCAAGCCAATTTGCGCCAGTGTCTGATCTATGTGCCGTTCCTCGACCAGTTCCTGGAAGCAGCAAAGACGTCGGCGAACACGGACTGGTTTCAAGACAATTGCCGTGCCTATCTTGAGGCCTGTGAGGCGCACGGCTTTGCCGCTGCCCAGCACCACAACCAGCTTTTCGAGTCGTTTATCGTGAAGATGTCCGATGAACTGGACCGGAAGCACCATGCGCAACTCACCGCGAGCGGACCGCCACTGCCCGTGCTTGCAAAAGCGCTGGAGCGCCTTCGCGATCTGCGTACAGCCGCCAAGAGTCCCGATTTCGAAACCGCTCATGACAAACTCGCGGTCCTCAAAAAGGCCGTCCAGTGGCTGGGCTAGGCCGATATTTGTGCCCTGGACCGCGCTGGGTTATGGAGAGCGCATGAAGATCAAGCTTCACAAGAATGATCTGCCGGATGGACTCGATCTTGGGCCAGTGGTCGCGATCGATAGCGAGACGCTTGGTCTCAACCCGTTTCGTGACCGGCTCTGCCTGGTGCAACTTTCGTCTGGCGACGGCACCGCGCATGCGGTGCAATTTGATGCCGGCCAATATGCGGCACCAAACCTGAAGCGTATGCTTGCCGACCCCAAGACGCTGAAGCTATTTCACTACGCGCGGTTCGATATGGCGATGTTCAAGCGTTATCTGGGCGTCGCCACCATGCCGGTCTATTGCACCAAGATCGCGTCCAAGCTCGTTCGCACATACACCGACCGCCACGGATTGAAGGATTTGGTGAGAGAGCTTCTCGGCGTCGATTTGTCGAAGGAGCAGCAGAGTTCGGATTGGGGGGCGCCTGAACTTTCCGACAAGCAACTTGCCTATGCTGCCAGCGATGTCGCACATCTGCACAAGCTCAAAGACGTGCTCGACCGCATGCTGGCGCGCGAGGGTCGCACTGCGCTGGCGCAGGAATGTTTCGACTTTCTCCCCGCCCGGGTCGAATTGGACCTGTCCGGCTGGGCCGAAATGGATATTTTCGCCCATTGAATCAGCAGTAAAAGCGCTCTTTACCGCCACGATGGAACTTGCTTGAACCGGCAGGTCCATTTGGCCAAAATCGATCCGATCTCGCGCCGCCGCGCGGATTTCGGGGTGGCTTTAACAACGGGTGCCTGATGCGTCCCACCTCTGCCAAAGCTCTTTCAGTCCCTCGCACGAACAGCGACGCCAAGGCGGCACAGCGCGTGTTCGATACGGCGATTGAAGCCGTACAGTCCTTGAGCGCCGCACTGAGTGGCGATTTCAGCCGTGCCGTGGACATTCTACTTTCTGTGAAGGGCCGTGTCGTGGTCAGCGGCATGGGCAAGAGCGGCCATATCGGACGTAAGATCGCAGCCACGCTCGCCTCTACTGGTACCCCCGCGCAGTTCATTCACCCGGCCGAAGCCAGCCATGGCGACCTGGGTATGCTTACGCGAGACGACGCGTTGCTCATGCTTTCCTGGCGCGGCGAGACGGCGGAGCTTTCCGACCTCATTACATACGCAAAACGCTTTCGTATCCCATTGATCGGCTTGGCCAGCAACGCGGAGTCGACTTTATTGCAGGCGTCTGACGTGGCGCTCGTATTGCCGTCCGTCCGGGAAGCTTGCCCCATGGGTCTGGCGCCCACGACCTCCACGACCCTCATGCTCGTGCTTGGTGACGCGCTCGCTGTTGCCCTCATGGAGCGGCGCGGTTTCTCAGCCGATCAGTATCGCGATTTTCATCCGGGTGGCAGCCTCGGCCGCGCTTTGATCCGCGTGTCAGATCTTATGCATACGGGGTCGGAAATCCCCTTGGTTACGGATAAGACCCCGATGCAGCGAGTGCTGATAGCGATCGCCGAACACCGCTTCGGCTGCGTGGGCGTGGTCGACACGAAGGGCGCGCTGCTCGGCATCATTACCGATGGTGATCTGCGCCGTCACATGGGACGTGACATTCTTGACCGCAAGGCGGCGGACGTCATGACGAGATCGCCCAAGGTCGCGGATCCGGATGATCTGGCGGCGCAGGCCCTCGCACTCATGAACGAAAAGAAGATCACGCAGCTTTTTGTGCTCGATCAGAAGAACAGATCGAAGAGACCTGTCGGCATACTGCATATCCACGATTGCCTGCGCGCGGGATTGCAATAGATGGCAAGCGGCCGCACCGCCAAGGGCGCCATCACGCAGTCAGACGAGCCTTCCAAGTCGCGCCGTGACTGGACGGCGCGCGCGCGAGGCACGGCGATGGATGCGATTCGCTACAGCCAATTCGTCGCGCTTATGAAGCGCGCTTTGCCCATTGCGGCTGCAGCGATTCTGGCTGCAGTTATTGTATATTCCCTGCTACCCCGTCAGCCCGAGAAGATCACTATCACTGCGGAACGCATGGGCACCATCGACAACGATTTGGCCATGATCAAGCCGCGGCTTACGGGCACCGATAACCAGGGCAATCCTTTTGTCATCACCGCTGAAGTCGCGGTTCAGGATCCCAAGCATGTTCACCGCGGCAAGATGAAGGGCATTGAGGCGGATACGACCACGCAGGACGGCCACTGGATGAACGCCACGGCTTCGCAAGGATTCTTTGACATGGATTCCGGCCTGCTAAAACTTCGAAACGGCGTCTCGATCTACTCCGACAACGGGGACGAACTTCACACCGCAAGTGTGGATATCGACATGAAGAAGGGCCTTTTTCACGGTCCGGGAGTCGTTACTGGCCATGGCCCCTTCGGCACACTACGCGCTGACCGTTTCGATGCAGACAGGACGAAACAACTGATTCATCTGATTGGTCATGTCCAGATGAACTTCTCGACTGCGGGGGATGGAAAGAAATGAATAAGGTCCGGTGCATCGTGGGACTTCTCGTCGTGCTAAGCGCGAGCTGCGTGAATGCAGCGACGACAACCGGCCTGGGTCTTAGCAACCATGACGCCAATGCGCCGATCGATGTCTCGGCTGACAGATTTGACGCCGAGATCAATCAAAAGGAGGGCACCTATAGCGGCAACGTCGTGGTTGTTCAGGGCGATTTCAAGCTGCGCGCGGATAAGGTGCGTGTGGTCGCGCCATCCGGAAAGCCTGATAAGATTTTCGCCTACGGGAATGTCGTATTCGTCGCGCCAAATGGCAATGCGCAGGGTGACAACGGCGTATATGACGTCGCACCACGCCTTATCACGCTGACCGGACGCGTTATCCTGACCAAAGAGAAAAATGTTATGCGCGGGTCCACGCTGACTGTGAACCTGATCACGGGTTTGGCCCAACTCGGCGCCAAGGCAATGCCAGGTGGTCGCGTCCAGGGTAGATTTACACCACCACCACAATCCCCCCAGCCGGAGCAGCCTCAGACGAAATCTCCTCCGGCTCAGTAAGGGCTTCGCATCGCCAGATATAGCTCCCCTAAAATTGATGTAAGCTTTTCGGACCGTGAGCCGGGTAGAAAAGTAAGGCGAGTTCACAGCGCCCATACCTGCTAGATTGTGAGAGGGCCGCAAGTGGCGGCGCAGTGTTTTCCGGCACGAGATGGTTTCTCGGAAGCCGAGTTATGTCGCGAGTAACATTTGACCTCACAAGAAAGCTTCGCGGACGATTCGTTCACCCTGCTGAAAAACGCGCGCTTGCGCGCGACCGAGGCTGAGCGAGAACGTTTTCTCAAGCGGGTGTGCGCCGGCATTGCGGTCGCTCTTGTTCACATCCTTTTTCTGATTGCGCTGCTGACGGCCAATCATATTGGCGATTTCCTGCGACAGAAGCCGAGAGAAGTGACCCTTCTCCTTCCACCACCGAACACTCAAGACAAGACGCGGCCAGCATTCCCTACGGTAATCGTGCCGGAGGGGCGCCCGGTGAACATTCCGCCGACAATCATCATGGCTGCTCCGCCACCGCCATCTACGACACAAAATCAGGGAGATGTGCTGGAGGCGATCGGCAGGGAGATCGCCTGCGGAGCGGGTCCTTATGAAAACCTCTCACAAACGCAGCGAGAAGCGTGTAAACGCCAA
>DATJUS010000057.1:0-71174 GCA_035502175.1 Rhizomicrobium sp. | reverse complement strand
CTTCGCGCGTGCCGTTGAGCGGCAGAATTTCCTTCTCCGGATCGACCGCCACGCCGAAGCGCCGCGTGATCCAGCCCGCCGCCGCATTGCGCCATGCCTGCGTGCCGTTGATCGGCGGATATTCGCCGAATTCGGCGGCGTGCTTGTTCAGCGCCTCCATCACGAACGCCGGCGTCGCGCCGCGCGGATCGCCGACCGCGAGCGAGATCGGCGTTTGTCCCGGCTGATGCGGATCGAGCAGGGTCGCGAGCATCGCGAACGACGACGGCGGCAATTGGGAAAGGCGGCCTGGAAGCACGGTGTTTACCCATTGTTAAGAGACAAAGTCCGCGAAACGCGCCGCGAAACGGAATCATGCTCACCTGACCTTAACCATGGCAAGCCATGATCGGCGCGTAGCTGTCGCATCGGTTTTTCATGGCACCCCGCACTCTGATCCTGCCCTGCGCCGGGCGTTCGTCGCGCTATCCCGGCGTCCGTCCGAAATGGATGCTGACGCTTCCCGAGGGTGAGATCGCGCTGCAACGCGCGGCAGCGAGTCTATCCGAAGACGAATATGACCGCATCGTCATCGCCGTGCGTGCCGATCACGAAGAGCGTTACGACTGCCGCGCCCTGCTCGCCCGCGTGTTCGGCGACGTCGATGTCGTGGTGCTGCCGCATGAGACGCGCGGACCCGCCGACACGGTTGCGCAGACCATCGCGCGCGCCGGTGTCACAGGCGCCATCGCGATCAAGGACGCGGACAGTTTCTTCAATCCCTCGCCCCTGCCGGATACGAGCTTCGTCTCCGTCTCCGACGTGCGCCGCTCGCCGCAGATGACCAATGTCGGCGCCAAGAGCTTCGCTGTCATCAACGGCGAAGGCCTGATCGTCGACATGGTCGAGAAAAGTCTGGCGTCGAACCATGTCTGCGTCGGGCTCTACGGCTTTGCCGATGCCGACCGCTTTGTCGAGACCTTCAATGCCGTCGCCAACGCGAACAAGGACGGCGAGATTTTCGTCTCCCACATCATCAGCCGCGCGATCCGCGACGGGCTGGTGGTCAAGCCGCACACCGTCGATGGCCTGATCGATGTCGGCACGCTGGACGACTGGCGGCGCTACACGCGTGCACGCGGTACCATCGTCACCGATATCGACGGCGTCGTGTTCAGGAACCATTCGCGCTATTTCGCGCCGCTATGGGATGAGCCGGACGAGCCCATCGCCGAGAACATCGCCACGCTGCGCGCGTGGGAAGACGGCGGCGCGCAGATCGTGTTCATGACCGCGCGGCCGGAGGAATATCGCAGCCGCACGATGAGCGCGCTGCGCCAGCATGGCCTCACACCGCACGCCCTCATCATGGATTGCCGCCACGGGCGGCGCTTTCTCGTCAACGACCACGCCGGCACCAATCCCGCGCCGTCGGCGGTCGCGATCAATCTCGAACGCAACAGCGCCACACTCGGCGATCAGCTGAGCGACTGGCGATGAATTTCGCGCTTCCGCGTATCGAGAGTGCCCCCGTTGCCGCGCGCAAATCGATTGCGCTCGTCGGCGGGCATTCCGGCGCGGAGGTCGTGCTCATCACCGACGACAGCGACACCTTCGTGCGCAAGACCGCGCACACGCCGTTCGGCAACAACCGCCTTCTGCAGCAGGCGACGAAACAGCGCCTGTTCGCGGCGCAGGGCCTGCCGTTCCCGCGCGTGCGCCACAACGGCTTCGACGGCGGCCGCGCGTTCTTCGAGATGGAATATGTGCCGGCGCGCACGCTCGGCGATCTGGTGCGCTCGCTCGCGCCGTTCGACAGCGCGGCGATCCTCAGCGCCATCGCAGAATTGATCGCGCTCTTCCGCACCAACGAGACCGATGCACTTCCCAAAGCACTGTTTCACGACAAGATCAGCGACATCGCGCAGAAAGTGCAGCCATCGAGTCTTCTCGGCCGCGTGGCCGCGCGGTTGCATACCCTCGACTGGTCCGGCATTCCGGCGTCGAGCAGCCATGGCGACCTGACCTTCGAGAACATCCTGATCGCGCCGGACGGCCGCATCGTCTTTATCGATTGCGACGAGCCGTTCGCGTCGTCGTGGCAACTCGATCTCGGCAAGCTGTATCAGGATGCGGCCGGATTCTGGTGCCTGCGTTCGCTCGACAAACCGTCGATCGGCGCGGCGGAGCGGCTGACGCAGCTCGCGTCCCTGTTCACCACCATCGCGCCGGAGATCGCACCGCAGCGGCTGCGCCAGTTCGCGGCGCTGCATCTGCTGCGCACCGTTCCCTATTCGCGGTCGGACGAGACGGTCGGCTTCGCGCTTCGCGCCGCCGCGCGCATCCTGAAGATTGCGCCATGACGCGGCCCACCGACGCCATCGTCACCGGCTTCACGAAGAACGGCGAGCTGTGCCGGCGCGCGTTCGCGCCGCTTCTCGAACTTCGCCAGCAGAACATCATCCGCGACATCCACTACGTCACCTGGGACAGCGCGGCACTCGACGGTTTCGTCGCGCCGGTCCTCGACCTTGGCGTCTCCATCACGCGCGTGCCGCAGCCGGAAGCGGAGGGCAATCCGAACCAGCGCGGCATCGTCTATCAGACGCACAACCTCGACGCTGCGCTTGCGCGGATCGCCGATCCCGCCACGCTGCTCGTGAAGCTGCGGCCGGATTTCCTGTTTCGCGGCGATTTCCTGAAAGCCAAGCTGCATTCCTTCGAAACCGAGTGCGCCATACCGGCGGAGACGAGCTTCGAGGGCATAAAGATGCCGCGATCGCCTTTCTCGAAGAAGGTCTGGATTCCGTGGGCCGATGCGAACCAGCCGTTCTTCTATGAAGACGCAGCCTATATCGGCGTGAAGCGCGATCTTGAAAAGCTCGTCCCGCAAAATCCCGCAGCGCCGCGGGCACCTCTCGCCGACATGGATTGCGGCTCGCTGGTGCATGTGCTGCGCTACATCGATGCGTTCCTGCCGCGCTATCCGATCTTCAGGCGCTACGTCGACAACTATGGCGCATTCATCAACGATCTTTCCTATCGCAAGGGGTTCGTCGGCATGCTGCTCGCCGACGGGTTCTTCTGGCATATGCTCGCCGCGCATGCCTGGATCCTGCACACCAGCTTTCGCATCGATTGCGGCACACAAGACGATCTTCGCTTTTATCCCAACACCGTGAACACCGACTGGAGCGATTTCGGGGCGCTCAGGCTGACCGCGCCGTATGACCATGTCGAGATGTGGCGCGGGAACACAAACGCCGGCCATGCGGTGATGCCGGCGGTGATGCGGGTCTACGGGCGGCTGATGGACGATGCCTGGCCGCGGTCGCTGTTCACCGCGCGCATGGCCGACATGCCGGACGGCATGCTCGCGCGCCTGTTGCGCGGCGTCGCGCTCTACGACACCGGCTGCCTGAAGCAGATCGAAGACGCGTTCTACGAAAAACTGCGCGCGTTCCGTGAACAGCATTGGGTGCGTAAACGCGCCGCCTGAGCCGGCCTACCCCGCGCAGCGATTCCATGCGAAAACGCATGTCATGACGCGCAACTGCGACGTAATCATTGGCGGCGGAGGCATGGTTGGCCTGACCCTTGGCCTCGCGCTGGCGCAGGGTGGGTTGAAAGTCATCGTCTGCGATCCGGTGCCGAAGGGCGCGGCACTCGATGCGAAATTCGACGGCCGCGTCACGGCGATCGCCTATGCCGCGATCCGCATGTACCAGGCGCTGGGTGTGTGGGATCAGCTTGCGCCCGATGCGCAGCCGATCGAGGACATCCTCGTCACCGATGGCGCGCCGGGACGCGCGCCGTCGCCATTCTCGCTGCATTTCGACGGCGCGGAAGCGGGCACGCCGCTCGGCCACATCGCCGAGAACCGCCACATCCGCAGCAGCCTGTTCGCGGCGGTCGAGAGAACGCCGAACCTCGAACTGATTTCGCCGGCAGCGCTCAGCGATCTCGTCGCCGACGCACATGCGATCACCGCGACGCTCAGCAATGGCGAGACGATCACCGCGCGGTTGGCCGTCGCCGCCGATGGACGCGAAAGCGCGATGCGCGAGCGCATGAATATCGGCATCGTCGGCTGGTCGTATCCGCAGATCGGCATCGTCGCGACCGTCGAGCATGAGAAGCCACACAGCGGCGTGGCCTATGAACACTTCCTGCCTGCGGGACCGTTCGCGATATTGCCGATGACCGGAAACAGATCTTCGCTGGTGTGGACGGAGCGTGAAACGCTCGCGCCACGCATGATGAAACTGCCCGATGCGGAATTCGATGCGGAGATCGCGTCGCGTTTCGGCGCGCATCTGGGAAAGACGAAAGCGACCGGGCCGCGCTGGTCCTATCCGCTCAAATTCCATCTCGCCCGCGCCTATGTGAAGCCGCGCTTTGCGCTCGCAGGCGATGCGGCGCATGGCATCCACCCGATTGCGGGACAAGGATTAAACCTCGGCCTGAAGGACGCGGCCGCGCTCGCCGAAATCATCCTCGACGCCGCACGGCTCGGACTCGATTTCGGGCAGCTCGATATCTTGCAGCGTTACGAGCGTTGGCGGCGCTTCGACTCGTTCACGCTGGCCGCATCGACGGACGCGCTGACGCGCCTGTTCTCCAACGACATCGCGCCGCTGCGCTTCGTGCGCGATCTGGGCATGGGTATCGTCGACCAGATCGGCCCCGCGCGCCGCTTCTTCATGCGCCACGCCGGCGGCGACATTGGCAAACTCCCGCGCCTGATGAAAGGCGAGGCGGCGTAACTCCACCCTCCCCTTGAGGGAGGGTCGACAATTTGCTGAGCCCAGCGAAGCAAATTTCGGGGAGGGGTTTGCAGCCGCCGATTACCCCTCCCCGAAAAACGCTTCGCATTTTTCGACCCTCCCTCAAGGGGAGGGTGGGAATAGAGCTATGCCGGCACCGTCGCGAGCAGCGCGCGGGTTTCATCGACGACGCGCTTCTGGAACGCGGGATCGCGCACCTGCGCCGAGGCCTGTTTCGGATGGCCGCGTTCGTCGTAGTAGATGCCGGTCGGTCCTGCCGGGTTGGTGACGATCTTCGTGATCACGCGCGCGGCCTGTTTCGGCGTGCGCAGCCACGGCACAAACGGCATCACCAGCGGGACGATCAGCGGCGCGATATACTTCATGACAAAGCGCGCGCCGGCGCCCGCATCGCGGCCGAGTCCGGTGTTCAGGTTGACGCCGGGTTCGATGCCGGTGAACGCGAGCCGCGGATACTCACGCGCGAATGCGAACACGGTCGCGAGATTGCACTGCTTTGACGTCGCATAGGAGTCGAAGCCTGCAACCTTCGATCCGCCCGGCTTCCATTCGCCGCGCGCACAGGCTTCTACCGAGATGTAGCGCGCGCCGCGAAAGCCGAACCGCGCGGCGGGCTGGCGCTCCGGATCTTCCACCGCCGAGCAGACGAAGAGCACGTTCGTGCCATCGGCCAGATGCGGCACCAGGGTCTCGGTGAAGACGAAGGGGCCAAGATGGTTGGTCGCAAAGCTCATGTCCCAACCCTGCGCGCTCTTCGTCGGCACCTCCTGACGGATGCCGGCGTTGTTGAGCACGCCCGCTATGGGAAGACCCAGCGCCGCCACTTCGGCTGCACCGCGCCGCGCGCTTACGACATCCGACAGATCGCAGACGACCGACACCGCGCTCTGCCCGCGCTTACCCGCGATGATCTTCTGCACCTCATCGAGGCGCCCGCGATCGCGGCCGACGAGAATGATCGTGCCGTATTTCGCGAGCCGGAGCGCCGAGGCGCGGCCGATGCCGGAGGTCGGCCCGGTGACGACATAGGCTTTGCGGGTTCTGAGATCGGGTTTCGGCATGGGCGTCTCCTTAGATGTCTGTCCAGTCAGTCATTAATCGGGCAAGAATTATGCGATCGCGCGCCACACGGCCTCGAAGCCGGCCTTGCTGTGCTTCTCGGCATTGGCCTTGTCGCGCTGGATGAACTCGACGGTCGAATCCATGATGGCGTTCATGATCGCGACGACGAACAGCAGCGGCGCATTGCGCATCGGGCCATCTCTGCGGCTCTGATCGATCTGCGCCGCGACGCCGGCCATGATCTGGTGACCCTTCGCCTTGCTCGCCGGCGTGATGTCGTCCGACACGGTGAGCAGCGCGAGCACGCGGCGCTTGTCCGGAAATTCCATCGCCCATTCGAGCGAGCGTGCCCAGCTCTGCTGCGCCTGCTTGCGGATGTCACCTTTGGGCGGCTTTCCGCCCAGCGCCGCCTCTGCGGCCTCGGTCTTGATCTCGAGATAGAGGTGGTTGAGCAGATCGGCCTTGGTCTCGAAATAGGTGAACAGCGAACCGTTCGAGACGCCCGCCTCTTTCGCGATGGCCGCCGTCGGCGCGCTCAAGCCCTCCGCCGCGATCACCCGCGTCGCTGCGGCGAGGATCGCATCCCGTCTGTCATCGCTTTTGGGCCTGGCCATGGCGCCTTGTATAAGAGAGTGCCTAGTCAGTCAATATCGTTACTTCACCCTCCCCTTGAGGGAGGGTGGAAATCGCTATCGCCCCAGCTTGTCGTCTTCCTTGCGGGCGCGCAGCGCGGCGGGGAGGTCCATATAGAAGCCGCGCGCGATATTGCGCATGCGCTCTTCGCGGGCGAGGCGGGCTTCGCGTTCGGTCATGTAGGTTTCGCCTTCGAACAGAAAGCGCGTAACCGGCTGGCCGGTGCGCTCGTCGGAGACGGTGAAGGAGGCCACCGCTTCCACCTGCTCTTCCGCGAGTTTCAGCGTGTGGCGGAAATGGGCAACGCTGTCGCGCTTGTCGGCGATCTCGTTTTCGATCTTTTCGCGGTTGCCGGCATCGAAGCGGCGAAAGGCGCCGAGCACGCGCGGATGCACGAGCAGGATCGCGGCGAGGACGACGGCCGAGGTGATGAGGATGTTCGTGACCACGCCGGATTATGGCGGGAAGACCAACGGATTCTCAACGCGAAAAAATTTTCCGCGCACCCCTTGAAGCGAGTCGCTCCAATCGCCATTTCTCCCAAATCCCCACAGGAGCAAAGAGAACGATCCCGGCCCCAAAAGGCCGCAGGAAAGCTGCACGTTTGCGTGGCGCGCGGGCGCACAAAATCGCGCCGGAAAATTTATTTTCGCAGCCTTATCGAACACCTCATAAAGGAGCGCTTCTGCATGAACGGCGGAGCCATGCCTGAAACGGCCCGCACTTCTGTATGATTTGCGTACAGAAGTTCTGTACGCATCTTTGAGATCGCATCCCCCAATTCGTCATGGCCGGGCTTGACCCGGCCATCCAGCAGACCACGATGCGCCGATGAGGCAAGGCTATGTCTACATCATGGCAAGCAAGCGGAACGGCACGCTGTATCTCGGCATGACGAGCAACCTCGCCGAGCGCGTCACGCAGCATAAACACGGCGTTGGATCAGAATTCACCAGGAAGTACGGCGTGACGATGCTGGTCTGGTACGAAGAACATGCGTGGATAGCCGACGCCATTCAGCGCGAGACCAGCCTCAAGCGCTGGCCGCGAAAATGGAAATTGGAATTGATCGAGAAGATGAACCCGGATTGGCGGGATTTGCATCCAGATCTGTTTTGAGCGGCGATGCCGATGGGCTGGATGGCCGCCTCGAGGGCGGCCATGACGAAGAATGGAGAACTATCGCCCCGCGCGTTCGAGATAATCTTTGCTCTGCATCTCGATCAGGCGGGAGACGGTGCGCTGGAACACCTGCGCCGCATCGCCTTCGGTGTAGAGCTGTTCGGCGGGGGCTGCGGCAGAGCACACGAGCTTCACGCCTTCATCGTAGAGCGTATCGATCAGCACGATGAAGCGCCGCGTCGCGTCGCGGATCTGCTCGCTCATCTGCGGGATGCGGTCGATCAGCACGGTGTGATACTCGCGCGCGATGGCGAGATAATCCGCTGCCGCGAGCGGTTGCAGGCAGAGATCGGCGAACGCAAACCGCGCCACGCCTTTCGCGGCGCAGGGTACATGTAGGGAGCGGCCAAGAACCGCCAGCACCGCGGGTTCGCAGCTGCGTTTGCCGGTGAGCTTGAACCAGTCCTCGTCCATCGCCGCATCGGTCTCGGGGCCCAGCGGCGTGAGATAGACCTTCAAGCCATGAATGAGACGGCGGCGATAATCGATCGGACCATTGAGTTCGACGACTTCCAGCTTCTGTTTGATCAGATCGATGAAAGGCAGGAACAGTTGGCGATTGAGACCGCCTTCATACAGACGATCCGGCGGCGTATTCGAGGTCGCGACGATCACCACGCCGCGTTCGAACAATTGTTCGAACAGGCGGCCGAGGATCATCGCATCGGCGACATCGGTCACCTGGAATTCGTCAAAGCACAGAAGCCGTGCTTCGTTCGCGATGGTCGCGGCCACCGGCTGGATCGGATCGCTCGCGCCGCGTTGCCGCTCCGCATGGATGCGCGCATGCGTCTCCACCATGAAGGCATTGAAATGGATGCGGCGTTTCGATGTGACCGGCGCGTCCTCGAAGAACAGATCCATCAGCATGGACTTGCCGCGGCCGACATCGCCCCAGATGTAGAGCCCACGCGGCGGCGTGCGCGTGCCGAACAGAGACCAGCCGGGTTTGTATTTGCGCAAAGCGTTGGCGAGCGCCTGAAGCTTCTCCGCCGCCTTCGCCTGAAGCGCGTCGGGCTTCAACGTGCCGGCGGCAACGTCCTTTTTGTACTGCGAGAGAAACGACATCAGCGCTTCGGCACGATCGCCCAATAGTCGAGATCGAGCACGACATTGTCGGGATATTTCGTGCCCTCGCGATCCGGAAATCCGGTCGACGGCAAATTCTTGGTCGCCACCAGACGCAGGCGCAGCGCCGCGCAATCGTGACGGTCCAGCAACGGATCATCGGCGTTCGGAATAGTAGCTTTGTCGAGCACCTCGGACCACGCGAAGATCGTGTCGCCCGCGAACACGGGATTCACATGGCGCCCGCCATTGATGGCCGCGATGCACAGCGCGTTCGAAAGTTCGTTGTACGACAGCGCCCGCGCGAGGGAGATCACATGACCGCCATAGACGATGCGTTTGCCGAACCGTCCCTGCGCTTCGGTGAACTGGTTGAAGTGCACGCGCGCGGTGTTGTGATACAGCCGCGTGATCATCATGTGCTCGGCATCTTCGATGGTGATGCCGTCGATGTGATCGATCTTCTCGCCGACCGCGTAATCTTCCCAGCGGAGCGCACTGCCGGTCTCTTTCGGCGTCGCGTTGTGGAAATGCGTCCGCGCCGGCGCGACCAGCGACGACGCGGGAACGACAGCGGGCAGCTCGGGCACGACTGCGTCCGGCGCCTTCGACGTCGCGTCACGTTTGCGCACCATGACCCAGCGGTTGAACGACACGACGACGTCATCCATCGCATCGACGCCTTCGGTGCGGACATAGACGACGCCGGTCTTGCCGTCGGAGTTTTCCTTGAGCCCGATCACTTCGGTGAACGCGCGCAACGTCGCGCCAGGATACAGCCGCTTGCCGAAACGCAACTGCGCATAACCGAGATTGGCGACGGCGTTCAGCGAGATGTCGCTCACGCTCATGCCGAACACCATATGGAAGACGAGCAGATCGTCGAACGGCGTGGTCTCGAACCCCATCGCTTTCGCCAGAGGTTCCGACGATTGCAGCGCAAACCGCGCGCCGTAGATCGCCTTGTACAGCGCCGCATCGCCGACCGTCAGCGTCCGCGCCGGCGCGTGGACGAAACGCTGCCCGACCTGAAAATCTTCGAAGAAGTTACCTTGCAAGGATTTGGACATATAACCCCGTTGTCATCCCGGACGCGCCGAAGGCGTGGTCCGGGACCCAGCGTTCGACAGGGCTGGATATAGATCAATCCAGTGCGGGTTGTCGCGTTCGATCAGGTTTTTCTTCCAATCGCGCCGCCAGCGCTTGATTTTCTTTTCCCAAGCGATGGCATCGTTGATGTCGCTATAAGAATTGTACCAGACCAACGTCTTGACGCCGTACTTTTTGGTGAACCCCGGAAGCATTCCCTCTCTATGCTCATAAACGCGCCGCATCAGGGAATTCGTCACGCCCACATAGAGCGTTCCCTGCGGTTTGCTCGCAAGTATGTAGACGAAATACGCGTGATCGCGCATGAATTTTCCGTGGGTCCCGGACAACCGCTTCGCGGTTTCCGGGATGACAGGATTTAGATTTTCTCCAAAGCAGAAATGGCATCCGCCAGCGCCACCGTGCGGCGCGCGATGTCGGCGTGGAGGAGTTCGACCATTCGGCCGTCGAGCTTGATGGCGCCTTTGCCCCTGTTCTCGGGCAGATCGAAGGCGGCAATGACCTGACGCGCGGCGATCACCTCTTCCGGCGACGGCGCGAAGATGCGGTTGCAGACATCGACCTGTGTGGGATGGATCACCGTCTTGCCGTCGAAGCCGAAGCTCAGCGCCTGACGGCAATGGCGCGCGAAACCGTCGGCGTCCTGGATGTCGTTGAACACACCGTCGATGGCGGCGAGGCCATGTGCGCGCGCGGCCAATACGGAGAGGCTCAACGCCGCAAACAGATTGCCACGATCCGGCGTGTGCTGGCCGCGCAATTCCTTGATGAGATCGTTGGTGCCCATAACGAAACAAGCAAGTCGCCCACCCGCACCGGCGAGCGCGGCAATGTTGAGGATCGCCAACGGCGTCTCGATCATCGCCCACAGCGCGATGGACGGATCGGCGTTGTTCATCGCGAGAGCGTTTTCGAGTGCGCGCAGATCGGCAGGCGTCGAAACTTTCGGCGCGAGGATCGCATCCGGCTTGGCCGCCACCGCGGCGGCGAGATCGGCCTGGCCCCATGCGGTCGAAAGGCCATTGATGCGCACGATCACTTCGCGTTTGCCGAAGCCGCGCCCATTGACGGCATCCACCACCTGCTGCCGCGCGACGTCTTTCATGTCGGGCGCCACGGCGTCTTCGAGGTCGAGGATCAGCGCATCGGCGGGAAGCGACTGCGCCTTCTCCATCGCGCGCGCGTTGGAGCCCGGCATGTACAGAACGGAACGGCGCGGACGGATTTGCATGGAAGAAAGGCCCCAAACGGCCGGGAGGTCAGCCGCCGCCTATATAGCGGGCCCGCGCCGCCGCGGCATAGGCCTGAACGTCGGCCTGCTCGCGGAATCGCCGCGTCCATTTGGCCATCACCTTGGCCATGCGTTCCGCGGGGACACCGAGCTGGGACTGCGCCACGCCGCCGTTCACGCTCTCATGGTACTCGGCGATGAGGCCGTCTTTCAGGATGAAGCGCGAGATGCCGTCGATGACGACTTCCTTGCCCTTGAACTCCGGGATGGTGGAGACGAACCGCGACAGCGAACGCGCGTAACCGATATCGCCCTCACAGACCGGATCGAAAAACGTCCAGTCATACTCCGCCGCATCGCGATGAAAGAGATTCTCCAGCATGTCCTGGATCGACGCGCGGCCGCGATGCGGCCCGTAGATGTAGTCGAAATAGACGCCATCCTCGGTGAAGCATTGCGCGAGCGACTGTCCGTCACCGGCTGTGGCTGCGGCACCGAAGCGGGCGATCAGCGAGGAAAAATCGGGTTGGACGGCCATACTAAACTCCACCTCGGGTAGCACATAGAATCATTGTATTAGGAATAGTGGTATTTGGAACCGCGAGATGATGCCCCTGATATCCCCGAATGCATCCATATTGGATGCGATCAACTCCCTCGGAACCGTCATCATAGCGTGCGCGGTCGGGGTTATCGCGTATCGTCAATACTGGGTCGCACGACAAGCCCACCGGTTAGCACTATTTGATAGGCGATACGAGCTGTTCAAGGTTCAACAGAAATTCCTCTCGGCACTAGCAAATGCTGGCGCGGTAGACGCAACACAGTTCCCAGCATTTCTAGATGCTATGCAGAAGAGCCAATTCCTACTGGACGATGAATTCTGTTCTTATCTGAACGAGATCTATAAGCGATCTGTGCACGTCAACATGCTTGAAAAACAGATAAATAGCGATGCGCACGCAGAGGCGCGCGATCAGAAAGTGGACGAAGAGGATCGCGAAGCGAAATGGCTTCTTGATCAACTTCCTCTCTTGATCAAGAAGTACAAACGCTTCTTGAAAGTCCGAGCGTGAACTACGCCGCCGCTTTGATGAGCTTGCGGTTGATCATGCACTCCGCGATCTGGACGGCGTTGAGCGCGGCGCCTTTGCGGAGGTTGTCGCTGACGACCCACATGTTGAGGCCGTGTTCGACGGTCGGATCCTTGCGGATGCGCGAGACGAAGGTCGCGTCTTCACCGGCGCATTCGATCGGCGTGACGTAGCCGCCGTCTTCGTGCTTGTCGACCACGAGCACGCCCGGCGCCGCGCGCAGAACCTCACGCGCCCGCGCCGCGGTGATCGGACGTTCGAACTCGATGTTGACAGATTCCGAATGGCCGACGAACACCGGCACGCGCACCACCGTGCAGGTGAGCGAGATATCGGGATCGAGGATCTTGTTGGTCTCGACCATCATCTTGAACTCTTCGGTCGTGTAGCCGCCATCCATGAAGTCGCCGCCATGCGGGATGACGTTGAACGCGATCTGCTTGGGATAGATGTTGTGCTCGATCGGATCGGCGACGAACACCGCGCGCGTCTGCGTGAACAGCTCGTCCATCGCGTCTTTGCCCGTGCCCGACACGGATTGATAGGTCGAGACGACGACGCGCTTGATCTTGGCTTCGTCGTTCAGCGGCTTGAGCGCCACGACAAGCTGGATGGTCGAACAATTCGGATTGGCGACGATGCCTTTCTTGATGCCGCTGAGCGCATCGGCGTTCACTTCGGGCACGACCAGCGGAACGTCACGGTCCATGCGCCAGGCGCTGGAATTGTCGATGACCAGACAGCCGGCGGCGGCGATCTTCGGCGACCACTCTTTCGAGATCTTGCCGCCCGCGCTCATCAGGCAGATGTCGGTGCCTTTGAAATCGTAATAGTCGAGCGCTTTGACCTTGAGCACGCCATCGCCGAACGAGACTTCGCGGCCGATCGAGCGCGTCGAGGCGAGCGCCACAACTTCGCTGACGGGGAATTCGCGCTGGACGAGGACGTTCAACATCTCCCGTCCGACATTGCCGGTCGCGCCGACGACGGCGACCTTGTACGCCATGGCCTTAAGTCCTTTTCGAAACCGCGCCAGCCGCGCGGAAGCGCAGAATTACGGCATGGGGATGTGACAGAAAAGAGGCTTGGTGCCGCGCACGCGAAGTTTATTCGCCGGGATGCCAGCGCAGCGCCAGCATCGCGGCGCCATTCTGGACGGTGCCGACGACCGCCGGGCCCGATGGCTCGGCACCGCCGCCAAGCCTGCTCTCGAACAGATCGAGACGGCCGCCGGGACCCATCTTGATGCGCGACGCAATGCCGGCCGTATAGGTCGTGGTGAATTGCTGTGCCGCTGCTTTCGACGCGGCGTCGGGCCGCGTGATCGGCCAGCCCTGATCGTGAAGCCAGAAGGCGCGGGACTGGTGGCGACCATCGATCTGGTTGCGAAGGTCGTCGGCGAAGGCCGGCGTCACCGCCAACACTGCCAAAGCGACGAGCAAACCACGCATCGAATTCAAGCCTCCCACTGCAGGCTAGAACGCGAGACTTGAAGGATTGGTTTCCGTCGCAGCGAAAGACTCTGCGGCTTTGTTGACCCTAGACGATCTTCGCGGCGCGAAGCCGTGCGATCTCATCGGCTTCTATGGATAACACGCCGTTCAACACCTCGTCCGTGTGCTGACCGAGCAAAGGCGGCGCGGAGCGGTATTCCGGCGGTGTCCCGGAAAGGCGCAGCGGGCTCGCGACCAGATTCATCGGCCCTTGCGCGGCATGCTGCATCGAAATCGTCAGTCCACGCGCCAGCGCCTGCGGATCGGAGAACACCTGGTCGAGCCTGTTGATCGGGCCGCAAGGGACGTTCGCCGCCTCGAGCGTCGCGATCCAGTCGGCCATCGAACGCTGTGCAAACACAGGCTTGAGCAGATCGATCAGCACCGCGCGGTGCGCGACACGCTGCGCGTTGGTCCGGAAACGCGGATCGGCGGCGACCTGTTCCAGCCCCGCTGCTTTGGCGAAGCTCGCGAACTGGCGGTCGTTGGCGATGGCAAGAGTGAGATGGCCATCGCTGGTCGCGAAGACCTGATAGGGCACGATGTTGGGATGCGCATTGCCCATGCGCGTCGGCAGCATCTGACCGACAAGATAGTTGGTCGCCTGGTTGGCGAGGCCCGCGGCCTGGCAATCGAACAGCGCCATGTCGATGGACTGGCCCTCGCCCGTGCGCGCCTGATGCAGCAGCGCGGCCTGAATGGCGATGGTCGTGTAGAGCCCGGTGACAAGATCGCTGACGGCGACACCCACCTTCATCGGTTCCGCGCCGGGCGATCCATCGGGCTGTCCGGTGACGCTCATCAGCCCGCCCATGCCCTGGATGAGATAGTCGTAGCCGGCCTTGTCCTTCTTCGGCCCGTCATGGCCGAAGCCGGTCAGCGAGCAATAGATCAGCGCCGGGTTCTCGGCTTTGAGGCTTTCGTAGTCGAGGCCGTATTTGGCGAGCGCGCCTGTCTTGAAGTTCTCGACCACCACATGGGCGCGGCGCGCGAGACGCTTCACCAGCGCGGCTCCTTCCGGCTGCGCGAAATCGATGGTCACCGATTTCTTGTTACGGTTCGCGGCGAGGAAGTAGGTGGCGTCGCCCTGAGTTCCATCCTTGGCCGTCACGAAAGGAGGCCCGAAATGCCGCGTCTCGTCGCCCTCGCCCGGCTTCTCGACCTTGATCACCTCGGCGCCCAGATCGCCAAGGATTTGCGTGGCCCAGGGCGCAGCCAGAACCCGGCTGAGATCCAGCACCCGGATATGCGACAGCGCCCCCATGGAACCCTCGACAAACAATCTTAACGGTACGGCGACGAATGATTCGCCAGCACGATCAAAGGGATGCTAGGGTTACCACCGCAGCGAGACAATGAGTGAGACAATGCGACAGACGTTGATGGCGGGCGTGTGCCTGCTTGCCTTGGCCGCAGCCGCTTCCGACGACGCCATCGCGCGCCCGCGGACAAGCTGTGCGAACGCCATGGAGGTCAACGCGCTGCAGACCGTCGTGGTTCAGCAGGAGCTGATGGATGCGGCGCTCGGCTGCGGCGACGCGGCGATGCAGAAATTCAACGCCTTCCAGACCGCCTACGGCCCGGAGCTGCGCAAGTCCGACAAGGCGCTGCTCACCATGTTCAAGCGCATCCAGGGCCCCGCGCGCGGCGATGCGGCCTACAACCTGTTCAAGACCAACATGGCGTCGAAGGCGGAAATCCGCCGCGTCCACAACATCGGCAATTTCTGCGCCGCCGCCGATCTGGTGTTCGCCGCCGCGCTCGCGGCGCAGAAGCCGTCGCTCTACGAGTTCGTGGGTGGCGTGCAGGTCGAGGACACGGACGAGTCGCCCGTCGGCAAATGCGACGTGCAGGTTGCCGTGACGCTGCAAGGCGCGATGGCCGGTCCGAACATCGTGCCGAAGCCCAATCCGCTGCGCGTTGCCGAGCTTCCGCCGCCCGCCGAGTTGCGCACGCCCGCAAGCCTGACCGTCTACACACCGCCGCCGCCCGCGACACCTGCACCCGCGCCGCAGCAGGCGACCGCCGCCACGGACGAGCAGAAGCCGGCCGACAAGCCCGCGGAGAAGAAGAAAGGCTTCCTCTCCGGGCTGTTCGGCGGCAGCGGAAACTAGACCGCTACTTCGCGCCCCAGTTCACCTGCGCATCGGTGCCATCGCTGCCCTTGGTAGCGGAGACGGAAAGCTGCGTCTTCGCCTTCTCGTTCGCGGCGATGTAAACGAGCGTGTTGTTGTTGTTCATGTTCATGGTGTCGGCCATGCCAGCCGCAGCTGCCTTTGCTTTGTAGAATGCGATGACGGCGTCCGGCGCATCGGACGTGTGGAACGAGACCATGCCGGCGTCGCCATCCTTGCCCTGGCCAGTGAAACTCGCGGTCACTTTCGCGCCGCTGTAGAGCGGCAACCAAGACGGCATCTTGGCGTTCGAGCCTGCACCGATCTCGACCTTCTCCCCGTTCGAGCCGGTGATCGTCATGTGGCCATCGCCACTGTTCGACATGGCGACGCTGTTGCCCTTGCTGTCGGTGTAGACCTTGGTGTCGTGCTTTCCGCAGGCGGTCAGACCGGCGGCGGTGATCATCATCGTGGCGGCAACAAATTTGCGCATGGCGTTCCCCTTTAGAAATTGTGGTCGGAGAATTGCCCGGAGAAGTTCCAAAAACAAGAAGGGCCGCGCCCTGCGGCACGGCCCTTCCATTGTCCGACTGAGTCGGCGAACCCGTTGCGCTAGGCGCTCGTCCCCCGGATTGTGAGGATCCAGGTCGCGGCTTCCACCGACGTCAGGCAATGACAATGAGACACTGGATCACCTCCTCTCGAAATTGTTGCGAAGCAGAGTATAGCATTGCCCGGGGATTCCGGTAAGGGGCATCAGACGAAAACCGTTCTTGCCATGGCGCTGGCGGCATCGACCGTGGCGCAGATGATGCCCGCGGGCCCATCGCCGGACTCCGGAATGAAAGGCGTGTGGCGCGTGGTCCGCGCCGAGCCCGCGCCATGGACCAGGCCACACACGCTTTCGAAAGCGGAAACGCCATTGCTCGAATACGCCGTCGAATTCAACGATGGTCAGGTGAAGGGACCCGCGCCCCTCGCATGCAAGAGCGCGCAGTATTCCTCCGGCGTGACCTATGGCGACGGATTGTTCGATGGGAAATTGAAGGGCGCGAACGAAGACAAGATGGCGGCCGCCGCGCATCTCGCGCGTGGCACGCCTTCGACATTCCGCACGATCTGCGCAGGCGTGCAGCGCGACTACTACATCGACGACGATGCCGACATGGTGATGGCGGTTGGCGATGTGCTCTACACACTTCAGCGTCCGACCGGCATGGACACCGATCAATACGCGGCAGGCTTCAGCGGCCCGAGTTTCGATTGCAGCAAGGCGGCATCGGCCGTCGACAAACTTATCTGTAGCGACGCGTCGCTGTCGAAAGCCGACAAAAAGATGAGTGCCGCCTATCGGCGTTTGCAGAAAGAAGAGACGCCCGCGAGCTTCGTGACAATACAGGCTTCGCAACGCGCGTGGCTTGCTTATGTACGAAAATCCTGCGGTGACACCGCGAAGCCATCCGACGATCAGGGTGATCGCAACAAGATGCAGGACTGCCTGTCCGAGAACTACACAGATCGCGCAGAACGCCTCGAAGCGCTCAAGATTCAGAAATCCGGTGCGATGACACTTGAGCCCCGCGCGCGGTTCTTCTCGCGCCTCGCGAAGCCAGAGATCGAGGACAGCGATTTTTATCCGTGGATGAACGGCACGCCGCAAGCCGCGCCGTTCAACGCCTGGGTCGCGAAGGTCCTGAAGCTCGACAAGCGCCGGATGGACGACAAAGACCTGTTCCCGTTCGACCACGATGTCGATGATATGAAGCTATCGGCCCGGCGCACCTACTCGGTCGCGCGGTTCGATGCCCATGTCGTGAGCTTTCGGGTTCAGACCTTTGACTACACCGGCGGCGCGCATGAGGCGATCGGCGAGTACGAGTTCAACTGGGACATCGACAGGGGTAGGCCCATCGAACTCGGCGGCATTTTCATCAAAGGCAAGGACTGGGTGAAATTCGCGACGGACTACTGCATGCAGGACCTCAAGAAGCAGTTCGCCGAGCGGGGAGACGAATACCCCGACCGGCCTGCCGTCGAAGCGGTCGTTCGCGACAATGCCTGGCTGTTCGCCAAGGACCACGCGACGGTGCATTTCACCGTCTATTCGATCACCAGCTTCGCCGGCGGCGAATATGATGTGGACATTCCCTATACGGTCCTGAAACCATACCTGCGTTCTGATGCGCCGGTGCTGATTCGCTAGAGGGCGGTTGGTGAAGGTTCTTTCGACGACATGCGTGATCGCGGGCGGCGGCCCGGCCGGGATGATGGCGGGCCTTCTGTTGGCGCGCGCCGGCGTGGACGTGATCGTGCTGGAGAAGCATAAGGACTTCCTGCGCGATTTTCGCGGCGACACCATCCATCCCTCGACGCTCGAACTGATGCACGAGCTCGGGCTGCTGGAGAAATTCCTTAGCCGCAAGCACACCGAAGTGCGCGAGATCACCGTCGAGATCGGCAAGGAAGCGTTTGTGGTCGGCGACTTCACGCACCTGCCGACGCACTGCAAATTCATGGCGCTGATGCCGCAATGGGATTTTCTGGATTTCCTGTTGGGGGAAGCAGAGCATTACCCGAACTTCCGTTTGATGATGCAGGCGGAAGTGACCGAGTTGCTCGCGCAGAGCGGACGCATCGCCGGCGTTCTCTGCGCGACACCGGACGGTCTTTGCCAGATCAATGCCGGGCTCACCATCGGTGCGGACGGACGCCACTCAACCGTGCGCGAAAAGAGCAATCTGAAGGTGCGCGAACTCGGCGCGCCGTTCGACGTGTTGTGGATGCGGTTGCCGTATCAGGACGGCGACCCGAAGGAGCCGGTCGCACGGTTCTCCGGCGGCGACTTCTTCATCATGCTCTATCGCGGCGATTACTGGCAGTGCGCGATGGTGATCCCGAAAGGCGCCTTCGCGGCGCTGAAAGCCGAAGGCCTCACCGGCTTCCGCGCCAAGCTGCGCACGGTCGCTGGCTTCGCGCGCGAGCGTGTCGAGTCGATCGAGAGTTTCGACGACGTGAAAGTTCTCGATGTACGCGTCGATCGCCTGGACGAATGGGCGCGGCGCGGGCTCCTGTGCATCGGCGATGCGGCCCATGCGATGTCGCCGGTTGGCGGCGTCGGCATCAATCTCGCAATTCAAGATGCCGTCGCGACCGCGAATATTCTGGGCCCCGTGATGCGCAAACGCGCGCCAAGGTTTTCAGACCTGAAGAAAATCCAGCGCCGCCGCGAATGGCCAACAAAAGTGATCCAGTGGTTTCAAGTGCAGGTGCAGAACAACGTTCTGGTGCCGAACTTCCGCGCGCGCCAGACACCACGGCCGCCCCTGATGCTGCGCCTCGCAAACCGCTTCCCGTTCCTGCGCCGCATTCCGGCACGTTTCATCGGCGTCGGCGTGCGACCGGAGCACATCAAAAAGCTGAGTTAAGGAAAGCAGCCATCAGCAGGAAGCTTGATCTCATTTGACATTTATTTATATATAGATCTATATAAGATCTATGAGATCAAAGAGGACGATTGAGATAAGTGTCGATACATTTGCTCGCCTTTGGGCTATGCGCCGTGAAGGTGAAGACACTGAGGAGGAGATTCTTCGCCGCATCTTGTCACGCGATACAGCCGAAAACGACAAGACCTCTCCAACGAAAAGCCAGCGAGGATTTCACGACACTCGTCACGGAGTTTCTTTTCCCGAAGGGTTTGAGATTTTCAGAGTCTATTTGAGCAAGCCTTATCGCGCCGTCGCAACTGGCGGCAGCTGGCACCTCAACGACGGAAGAAAATTTCAGAGCCTCAATCAACTCAGCAGAGCTGTGGGGCCAACCACGGAAAATGCGTGGGTGAATTGGATGTATCTCAACGAAAAGGGCTTGCGTCGCCCTCTAAGCGATTTCCGAAATCCGCCACAACCGACAGCGACTAAAGGTAAGCCGATGAGCATCAAAACGACATGGAGAGACGACACTGTTGCCGGGCTTCGCGAGATCGGTGGCCGCGGTTCACTTGCTCAAATCTATAATTCTGTTCGACGCGTCAGGAAAAGCGCCCACAAAACATTGCCGCCCTCATCAGACGACGTAGTTCGCCGTACTCTGGAAGAAAACTGTTCAGACACAGATAGCTACAAAGGGCTGTACGATCTCTTCTACATGCCTGAAGGCAAAGGCGCTGGAGTCTGGGCGCTTCGCTAGTCGCGAAATCACATCTGCATCGTCCAGCCTTCGACACCCATAGCGGCCTGACGCACGGCTTCGCTTAAGGTTGGATGCGGGTGGCTGGTGCGGGCGATGTCTTCGCTCGCGGCGCCGAACTCGATGGCGAGCGCGGCTTCGGCGATCATCTCGCCCGCGTTCGCGCCCATGATGTGGACGCCGAGCACGCGGTCGGTCTTCGCATCGGCGATGACCTTCGCGAAACCATCGGTGGCCGCAATCGTCTTGGCGCGCGCGTTGGCGGTGAAGGGGAATTTGCCGATCTTGATCTCGATACCGGCGGCGCGGAGTTCTTCCTCGGTCTTGCCGACAGAGGCGACTTCCGGCGCGGTGTAAACCACGGCCGGGATCGCGTCGTAGTTCACATGGCCGGCGCGGCCCGCGATGTTCTCGGCGCAGGCGACGGCTTCGTCCTCCGCCTTGTGCGCCAGCATCGCGCCCTCGCGCACGTCGCCGATGGCCCAGATGCCTTCGACATTGGTCTTGTAATGCGCGTCAGTGATGACGCGGCCGCGCGCGTCGAGCTTCACGCCGATCTCGGCAAGACCGAGCCTGTCGGAATAGGCGCGGCGTCCAATGCAGACGAGCATGACGTCGGTCTCGATCACCTGGCGTTCGCCACCGGCCGCGGGTTCGACGCTGACCTTCAACCCGTCGCCGGATTTCTCGACGCCGACGACCTTGGTCGAGAGCTGGAATTTCATGCCCTGCCGCGCGAGCAGGCGCTGGAACTGTTTCGCGATCTCGCCATCGAGGCCCGGCGTGATGCGATCGAGGAATTCGACGACCAGTACTTCGCTGCCGAGACGCCGCCACACCGATCCGAGTTCAAGCCCGATGTAACCGCCACCGACGACGAGTAGACGCCGCGGAACCGATTTGAGCGACAGCGCGCCCGTCGAGGAGACCACACGCTCCTCGTCCACCGTCACGCCTGGCACCTGCATGATGTCGGAGCCGGTGGCGATGATGATATGCTTGGTCTCGAGCGTGCGGGTCGAGCCGTCCTTCGCCTTCACTTCGACCTTGCCGGGGGCCGCGATGCGCGCCTGACCGACGATGGCTTCGGACTTCGCCTTCTTGAGCAGGAATTCGACGCCCTTGGTCAGTTCGCCGACGACCTTGGTCTTGTGCGCCATCATCTGCGGCAGATCGAGTTCGACCGTCGCCTTGATGCCGAGCTTCGGGAACTCTTTCGTCGCTTCTTCGAAACGTTCGCTGGCGTGGAGCAGCGCCTTAGACGGAATGCATCCCACATTGAGACAGGTGCCGCCGAAAGTTCCGCGCGCATCGACACACGCTGTTTTCAGGCCAAGCTGGCCAAGACGGATCGCGGCGTTATAGCCGCCGGGTCCGCCACCGATGACGACGGCGTCGAGTTGGTCTGCCATGGGAGATTCTTTCAAAATGCCAAGGGGTTATGCATCCGAGCGGTGACGGTTTCAATTCCGCGCACAGTCGCGATGTACGGAGTCGAAAAAAATTTTCAATCGGCAGGAACCACTTTTTGGGCCCGTCGTTCTATGTCTGTGAGCGGGCAACTGGTCCGGTACGCCCCAGCCCCTTCGACAGCCCGCATCGGGTGTCCGCTCACTGTCCCGTTGTAACTAAAAGCGCGCCGGCTGTGGTCCCCCCAGGCCGGCGTTGCCTTTTTCAGGGCACCCGGCCGATGGCTGCGCCCTGCTCCCCAGTCACCCGATAGACCACGTAGTGCGCGACGGCTTTGCCGCCACGGCTCCGGTCGAACGCGCCCAAAAGCTGGACCCGTGCGAAATGCGCCGCGACGAAATCGTGATGGTCGCGGTTCTGCTCGGCAACGTAGAGCAGCGGCCGGGCGAGGATGGCGGTGTCGGGTGCGGGCGCGGTGAGATAGCGCTGCTCCTCATTCAGCTGAACCACAGGCTGGCGGCCATAGAAGGCGAACCACGCGGCGGTCTCGTAGTCGGTCGTCAGGATCGCAGCGCCGGGATCGAGATGGCGGGCGGCATCGCGGAACCCAAAGCCGAGAAGCCGGGCAAACGGATCACTCCGTCCGATTGGCGCGACATCGAAGAAGGCCTGGAGATAGCAAAGCGTGAGCAGCATGGCGGCGACAGGCACTGCCAAACGGCCGGACCAGGTGAGAACGGCGGGAAACCGCGTGCTGCTTTCGCGCGTCGCCGCAGCTGCGACGATGGCCAACGCGGGATAAAGGAAGCACGGCCAGTTCCCCTGCACCCGATCGTGCAGGGAATGGATCGCGAAGTAGATGGCCGATGGAAGGATCAGCGCAACCAGCAACGCTATCTCACTTTTCCATCGCGACAGGCCGAACACGCAACAGATGAAAATGAATGGCGTTGCGAGCAGGAGCTGTGCGCCAAGGAACTCAAACAGGAAGCGCGCAGTGAGATGCCCTGTGCCCACCCGGCCGAACTGGAACGCGAACGTCATCCAGTGATGGGTCTCGTTCCACCAAAGATTCGGCGCGAAGATCGCAAAGGCGAGGATCGCCCCGAGATAAGGCCATGGCGACAACAGCCAGCGGCGCGCCGAGGGGGTGAACACGATCCAGGCCAACGCTCCGGCGCCGAGGAAGAACGCCGTGTATTTCGACAGCAGCGCCAAACCGCCGGCCGCGCCGACGGCGAGCCACCAACGGCCGTCTTCTGTGTCCTCGACCTTGGCAAGCGCCCAAAGGAACGCGGCTGCACAGGCGATCAACGGCGCATCCGGGGTCGCTGCCATCATCTCGACGGCGACCATCAAGGTGAGATTGAACAGCAGACAGGACAGCGCGCCGGCGCGCTCATCCTTCAGCAGAAACGCACCCGCACGCCAGACGAACCAGCTCGCAGCGACGGACAGAAGAAGCGGAATGGCGCGTACGCCAAATGACGTATCGCCGAACAGCATGATGCCGCCACGGATCAGAAACGCGATTGTGGGCGGATGGTCGTAGTACCCGGCCGCGAGATGCCGCGACCACAGCCAGTAATAGGCTTCATCTGCCGAGAGCGGCAGAATCGCACCGGCGACAAAGCGCAGTGCGATCAGAACGACGATGGCAATGACGTAGGGACGATGCTCGCGCATCCTCAGCGTGTGCGCCAGATGAAGAGGCTGGACATCGCGTAATTCCAGAATGCGCCCATCAGAGCGCCAGCTGCGCCCGCAACCCACCACGTCTCACGCTCGGCGCTGAACAGCCATGCGGCGAGACCGACATTGGTCAGCGCACCGGCCGAACAGAATATGCAGAATCCGATGAAGCCCCAGAGCACGGACCAGCCCTTCAGACGGCGGTCGCGATAGGTGAGCTCATTGTTCAGGAAGAAATTGCTGGTCATGGCTGCGAAGGTCGCAACGCTTTGCGCAACCGGGAACGATAACGCCCAGAGCAGCGACATTTTCAGAACCGCCAGATGCACGACGAGACCGAGCGCGCCGACGATCAGGAAGAAGATGAAACGGGGATCGACATAGCCGCCGGTCAGCTTCGCGAAGAGGAGACCGATGAATTCGATACCGACCTGAACATTGAACTTGCTCTCGCCCGCATGCCGCGTGCCGAAGACGAAGGGCTGCTCGGCGATGCGCAGATGATCGCCCGCGGTCACAATATCGAGCAGGATCTTGAAACCCGCCGGCGACAGGCGCGGCACGATCTCGTCGAACTTGTCCCGGCGCAGCATGAAGAAACCGCTCATCGGATCGCTGAGCGAAATGCCTAGAATGGAATGGGTGATCCTGGTTGCGATACGGCTGATCGCGCCGCGCGCTTCACCGAAGGACTCCGCGCTGCCGCCCTCGACATACCGGGTCGCCGCGACGAGATCGAACTCGCCGCCGGTGAGTTTCGCGAGCATCTTGGGGAGCACTGTTTCATCGTGCTGAAGATCGGCGTCCATCACCGCGACATAAGGCGCGCTGGAGGAGAGCATCCCTTCGATACACGCCCCCGCGAGCCCCCGTCGCCCGACGCGACGGATGCAGCGCACACGCGGATCGCGTGTGGCGATGTCCTTCACGACGGTGGCAGTGCCGTCGGGCGAATTGTCGTCGACAAAGATCGCTTCCCAGCGAAGGCCGGCCAGCGTGAGATCGAGGCGCCTGACCAGTTCGGCGACGTTGCCCCGTTCCTTGAACGTCGGAATGACGACGGAAAGCTGTACGCCTGCTTCGGCGGACCTGGCGAGCGGATCGGGGTTCCCCATGCGCCCTTGGTGGCTGCGGATCGCCTCCGCGTCAAGTCCGGCCGCTAATGGACGGCGGCGCCGTTCACCTTCACCACCGCAAGCTTGCCCTCGACTTCATTGCGTGCCGCCGCGATCGCATCGAGCTGCGCCTGATGGTCGGCGTTGCCTTCGGACGCGCGCGCAAATGTGTCCCATGCAATCAGAATGTCCAGACGCTCATGATCGGAGAAACGCCGGTCTCGCAACACATCACTGGGCGCACGAAAGAATCGTGTCGGCTCAACTCTTATGTCTTCAAGCAATTGCTTTTTCGCCATGGTTCCGCCTTGCCCAAACGAAAACGTGGTTGCGTCCCAAGCGTTCCGGCCCCCGGAACTAGGGTGCGCACTGAAACGTTCTCTCTCAGACCGGGCGAGGAAACCCTTGCGCACGGCCGTCCAGAAAAACGGAGACTTTCATGAAACTCAAAACAAGCATCCTGGGGGGCGCAGCAGTCGCAGGCTTGGTGAGTGCGTTGTCGCTCACACCCGCCATGGCCTTCACGCATCACCCCGGAACACCGGCCGAACATGCGCAGACCGAAGATCTGAACCAGCAGCAACTTCAGCAGGCGCAGTCTGGAACAACGACAACCGCGTCCGCGACAACGACGCCAACCACCGATCAGACGGCACAGGCTGCGCCAGCCGCGCCGGAGCAAGCTGCGCAGGCCGCACCGAGCGCTCCGGACCAGACAGCGCAAGCAGCAGCACCGGCTGCACCCGTGCAGACCGCCAGCACAATGCCGCTCGATAGCATCAGCAATCCCCCGCAGACACTTGCCAATGCGAGCGTCGAAACCAGCAACGGTCAGGCGGTCGGTGCGGTACAGCGCGTGATCACCGACGCGGCGGGCAAGGCGAAGACGGTTGTCGTAGCGCTGCTCGGCAAGGCGAGCCGTCTGGTTGCGATTGCCGCCAATCAGCTGACCTTCGATCAGTCGCGCAATGTCGTCGTCGCGCAATTGAGCGCGGATCAGATCGACAACCTGCCGATGGCGCCGCAGAGCTAACACTTGCTTGCATTGAACCGGAAGAGCCGGCGTTCGCGCTGGCTCTTTTCATTTGCGCCGTTGTCCGGGCCTGTAGTCGGCTTCGACATGGCCTTTGAGCTGGTCCGCCGTGAACAGAACCGGCTTGGTCTTCATCGCCACGAACAGCGGCGACTGATCGGCGTAATGTGGAGAGTTCATGTCCAGCGTGGCGGAGCCGAACTGATGGATACTCTGCGATGAGAGCTTCCCGTTCTTGTCCCAGCTCACGAACATGATCAGCGTGTCACCATCGACCGCGGTCAGCGTACCGTCATCGGGACGCGGCTCGCCATAGACGGCGCGATAGGTATCCGGCCCGCCATCGATGGGCAGATCGAGTTTGCCGCGCCGGAAGCGATTGACCTGTCCCCATTCCGGATCGATGCGGTGGAAATGTGTCTGTAGCTGATCGATCGCGCGATGCAGCGCGATGATCGGCGTCAACGACCAATTGTGGTCGTGCCGCGCGCGGCTCACGGGCTCCGCCATCAGGATCGCGAGCGCAGCGGCGCGATTGTGGATGTCGGTGCTCCGGTTCCAACTCCTGAGCAAGGTGCAGGCGGAGACGATATCGGAAGGCGGACGCGCGCAGACTTCTGCGATCATCTTCGCGACTTCGGAGTTCGCGCTGTAGGAAATATCGAACTTGTATTTGCGGAACGTGGCCGCGCTGATGTGCCTGTCCGCGCCGAAGGTTTCCAGCGCGCGCATGGCGCGGTTGGTCATGTTGGTCTGGATGCCCATCCAGGCGGGATAATCGGACGGCTTCAGATCGTCTTCCGGCGCGGTGGCCTGAAACGGCGTGTTGTTGGAATTGAAGACGAAGCCGGATTTCGGATTCCATATCTGCGGTTCGCGCTCGAACGGCAGATAGGAATGCCAGATCAGATCGGAACGGTCGCCGGGCAGATAATCCTGCCAGTTCACGCCGGGCGTCCGGACCGGAAACTGGCCGTTGTAGACGTACCCGATGTTACCCTTCTCGTCTGCGTAGACGTAGTTGATGCTCGGCAACGCCTGCAGCCGCATCGCGGCTTTCCATTCGTCGAGATCGCGCGCCTTGTTGAGGCGGTAATATTGCAGCACCTGCCGCACCTCGCCCATGCCGGCATAGCGCACTGCGAACACGCCGTGATCGGTCTTGAACACCGGCCCCTGTGCCGAGAACAGAACCGGGCGATGCACCGTCCAGATCAAGGGCCCGAAAAGCTTCACACGCAGCACGGCGTCTTCGACTTCGAAGTCGTGCCACTTGCCGTCGAGTTTGTACTGGTTCTCGTTGTCCGGATTGATCGTCAGGCGGTAGATATCGACGAGATCGGGATCATTGACGGTGTTCGCCCAGCCGAGGTGTTCATTGTGCCCGTGCAGCATGAACGGCGTGCCGGGAAAGAACCCGCCCGCGACGTGCCAGCTCTCGTCGCTTTGCAGCACCGCCTCGTACCACGCGACGGGGCCGCTATAGGGCTGATGCGAATTGACCAGGAGCCGCGTCGCGCCATCCGAAGACCGCGACGGCGCAACGGCGATGCCGTTCGAACCAATGGGAAGCGCAGGCTTGCCGCCTGTGTCAGCGGTAAGTCTCTTCAGGATATCGGCAAAGCCGTAGAAGAATGGCGTCTTGAATACAAAGCCGGCCGCTATGTCTTTTCCGGTGAGCGGCAGAAGACCTGATTTGACGGCATCGGGGTGTAGCGCGGCGTAGTAGTTCACGCCGTCGGCGTACGCTTCGAGAACACGTTTCACGTCGGCAGGCAGGTCACGGTCATAACGCGCATTCACGGTCTCCCACACGCGCATCGCGTGGACGAGATAATCGCCGGGTGCGGCTTTCAGGCCTTCGCTGGCCGCGAGCGTGCCACGCGTCGCCAGCACGACATCCTGTATGGTGGCGAAGTCGTCCTCGCTGTGCGCAAAGCCGATCCCGAAACCGACATCGGCATCGGTATGACCGAAGACATGCGGCACGCCGAAATTGTCGCGCACGATGTGGACGTTGTAATGCGCCGCTTTTGCAATCAGCCCGGCCGGATCGGGCGCTGCCGGCTGCGCGATGCGATCGCTGACGATAACGATCGCGAGCGCGGCAATGACCACGCCGAGAAGAACGGCCGCGCCGAGTTTGGCGTAACGCATGAAAAGCCCCAGTCAGTGAAATCCGTGATTTGTGCCAGGTCCCATGGCGGTGTCTGGAATATGCGCACGCTTCATCAATGGCAATGCCAGAAGCGATATGGCGAAGAGGATCGCGATCGCAAGCCAGGCTTCGTTGAAGGATTCGGTCAGCGCGGCCTTCTTCACCATCGGCGCGACGATGGCCTTGGTGATGTCGTCGATCGGGCCGAGCGGGACGTTGTGGAATTGCGCCAGCGGCAGGCCGACCTCCTTCGCCGCGTCGATACGGCCGGCCTGCAACTGTTCGATCAGGCGATCGGCGTGGCCCTGAGTGCGCTGCTCCAGGATCGTGTCGATCAACGCGATGCCGATGGCGCCGCCGAGATTGCGCATCAGGTTGAACAATCCGCTGGCGTCGGGGATGTCAGATTGCGGCCAGCGTTCGAGCGCCAGGCGTGTCGCTGGCAGCAGGCATAGCATGATGCTCGCCCCACGCAGGATCTGGGGCCAGAGCAGGCCATCGAAATCCGTCGCCGTCGTCTCAAAGCCATTCAGAAGAAGGCCGATGCCGAACACTCCAAAGCCGACGGCCGTAAGCACACGCGGATCGAAGCGCGTCTCGAGCCACGCTGCGAGCGGCGCGGAAACGAGCTGCACGGCACCGGACACCATCATGATCTCGCCAATCGCAAGTGGCGTATGCCCACGCACGAGACCGAGAAACACCGACATTAGATAGGTCGCGCCGTAGACGCCGAATCCGAACACGAAACTCAGCGTGCAGCCGAGCGAAAAGGAGAAGTCGCGGAAGCGGCGCAGATTGATGAAGGGATACGTCGCCTTGAGACATTGATACACGCCGAGAATCGCCGACGCACCGCAGACGACAAGGAGGATCACCACGAACTCACCGCGCCAATTCCGCGGCGGGGCTTCTTTCAGAAGGAGTTCAAGACTGCCGAGGAAGACCGCGATCAACACGATGCCCGCGTAATCGATGCGGCGGAATTCGCTCCAGTCCGGCTTCTCGCGCGGCACGCAGAGAGCGACCGTGAGCGACACCAGAAATCCGGGCACGATGTTGACCAAGAAGATCCAGTGCCACGAATAGGTCTGGGTCAGATAGCCGCCGACGGCCGGGCCGATTGTCGGCGCTATCATCGCGAACGCGCCCGCGATCATGGTTGCGATCACGCGGTCTTTCTCGGGGAACTCCGTGAAGGCCGATGTGAACACCGCCGGGATCAACATCCCGCCGCAGAAGCCCTGCAGCACGCGGATAATCAGCAGCGGTTCGAGCGAGGTCGACAGCGCACAGCCGAGACTTGCCAGCGTGAAACCCATTGTCGCCGCGACGAACATCCACCGCAGCGAGAGCGCACGCGTCAGCCAGCCCGTGAGCGGAATCGCAATGACCTCCGCGATCAGATAGCCGGTCTGGATCCAGCTCATCCGGTCGGGCGAGATGTTGAGCGCCGACTGGATATTGGTCAGCGAGCTGGCGACGACCTGGATGTCGAGGATCGCCATGAACATGCCGATGCACATGGCGGAGAAGCCGATCCATGTCTTCGTGGCATTGCTCATGATGTCGCGATCTTATGCGGCAAGACGCACGTCACCGGCCTGAAAAGACCTCTGCTGGTGGACACGGCCGTCCATGACGCGGCGCCACAACGGCGGTACGAGTGCGAGAAGAATGCTGCCCGCATAGCCGGCGGGAAGCTCCGGCGCGGCGCGAAGATATTGCAGCTCCTGATACGACGCCGAGGGCTTGCGGTGGTGATAGGAGTGCCGGCCCATGTTGAAGATAATCAAATTCACCAGAACATTGCTGCTGTTCCAGCTGTGATGATCGCCGAGCGGTTCGAGCTTCCCTGAACCGTCGGCGCGTCGCATCAACCCGTAATGCGCGATGTAGTTGAACAGCTCCAGAACCGTGATCGCGACGAAGCTCTGTGCCAGGAAGAACGCGAGCCCCTGCCAATTCCAGATCGTGAAGATCACGGCGCAAACCGCGATGGTGACACTCAGATCAAGCACCGCACGATTGGAGAAAATGCTTTTCTGATTTAGTCGCGCACGCTCGAACTGCCACGACTCGGCAAACTGCCCTGAGACCGTGCGAATGAGAAACGCATAGAAACCCTCGCCCAGACGCGCGGTCGCGGAATCGCGCTCGGTCGCGGCGTAACGATGATGGAAATGGACATGAGCGATGCGGAAGTGGCGATAGACCATGCCGCTAAGCATGATCGCGCCCAGTATGCGCTCGCCCTTGCTCCGGCTGTGCACGAGCTCATGGGCTGCGAGCATCCCGAACACTCCGGTCGTGATGCCGACCGAGAGGACCAGACTCACAACGCCAATGACCGACGTGTGCCCAATCAGATCGATCGCCCAGACGATGGAAAGGAGTTGCAGCGGCACATAGACATAGAACAGGGCGCGGTAACGGCCGGGGTTCGATGCGCCGCGAATGACATCGCCGCGGGCACTGATGAACTCGGCGCCGATCAGGGCCGCAAGCAGCAACCCGATCGTCGCGAGCGGACCTGCGGGTCCGAGCCCGTAGTAGAAAGCCGGGATCGAAGCCAGAAGCAGGAACGGACCGCCGTATAAAAGCATCGCGTCTCCCCTTGGCCTCGAATCTTATCCTTTTGCCGCGGGGATGCCAGCATCCGTAGGCGGAACAATCGCACGGCGCGGCGCCAGGGCTTGGTTTTCCTGCCGGATACGCCAGGCGAGCACCAGCGCGTTCAGGATGGTGAACACCACGGCGACCCAGATTTCGCCGAACACCAGCGGCAGAACTGCGATCTCGCCGCACACCACGGTGTAGTTGGGATGGCGCAGTAGGCGATAGGGTCCGCGACGCACCAGCGGCGCACCGGGCAGATTGATGATGCGTGTCGTCCAGTACGGCCCGAGTGTCGCCAGCACCCAGACGCGCAGCGCCTGAAGCACGATGAAGATGCCGAGCAGGATGAAGTTGATCGGCGGATCGGGCGGAAGCTGCACCACGATCGCGATCAGCCACGCTGCATGTAGCAGAACGATCAGGGGATAGTGAGCGCGCCCGACCTCGATCGCTCCGCGCGCCAGCAAGTTCTTTGTATTGCGTTCCGCGTACACAAGTTCGGCAAGCCGCTGCACGACGACAAGCGCGATGATGATGTAGGCGAGTTCGCGCATCAGTTTTCGAAAAGCTGCAGCACGGAGGAGAAGCCGGGGCCGAGTGCCGTCATCAGAATGCGCTGATCCTTCTTGCGCCAGTCCATGCGCTCCATGACGAAAAGCGCCGTCACCGCCGACATGTTGCCGTAGTCGCGCAGGACCGAGCGGCTCTCCGTCAACGCGCCGCGTTCGATCTGGAACGCATCCTCCAGCGCGTCGAGCACCTTCGCGCCGCCCGGATGGCAAGCGAACTTGTCGATGTCGCGGAGATTCAGATCGTTCTTCTGCAGGAAGCCGGCAAGGATCGTCGTGAAATCGTTGGCCACCAGCATCGGAATGCTTTGCGAGAAGATCGCTTTCAATCCGTCTTCCTCGACGTCCCAGCCCATGATGCCGAGCGAGTCCGGCCAAGTGTATTCGCCGCCGGCCGTGAACGCAGGCCCATCGCCATCAGTCGACAAGATAGCGCCGGCCGCGCCGTCGCCGAACAAAGCCGTTGCGACGAAATTGCTCTTCGTCAGATCGTTCTTGCGGAAGGTGAGCGCACAGAGTTCGACGACGAGAAACAGCACGCGCGAACCGGGCCGTGCTTTTGCGAGATCGGCCGCACGGCTCAGGCCGGTCACGCCGCCCGCGCATCCGAGACCGAAAATGGGAAGGCGACGAATGTCACGGCGTAACTGCATGCGCTCGATGACGAGTGCGTCCAGGCTTGGCGTTGCAATTCCGGTGGTGGACGACACGACAATCGCATCGATGTCATCGATCGAGAGTTTCGCGTCTTCCATGAGGCCGCGCGCCACCTTCTCGAGAAGATCGACAGCGTTCTTGACATAAAGTTCGGTGCGATCCTGCCAGCCGTGATCTTCGTTGTACCAGTCGATCGGCACGCAGGAGTAACGCCGATCGATCCCCGTATTGCCGAAGATCGGCATCAGGCGCTCGACATCGCGGCGCTCGCCAAACAGTCGCCCCGCCCGGACGACGACATCGCTTTGCTCAAGGACATACGGCGGAACAGCGCTTTTCAGCGCAAGCAGACGCGCCTGCATACATAAACTTTCTAAGACTCTGGCGGCCCCGCCGAAGCGGACTATAGCGAGGGAATTTCCCAGCGCCTACCGGCAATTAGCCCGATTGTTCCACAAATGCTCCGTGGACAAACAAACGCTAGTGTGGGTTGGTCGGCGGCCGCGAAGCGGAATGGTCCAGGACACCGGGCTCATCCCACTTCCCTTCGGGACGAATGAGCATCAGCGGATCGCTTTCCGGCGTAAGCGGATGCGGGTGCGGTGCAATATCGCCCGCGATCTCCACATATTCGTGGTCGGAGAAAATGAGTTTCGCGTCCTTGTGCATCGGCTTGAAGCCGAACCGTTCCCAGAAATGCACGAGCCGCATTTGCGACTGGCCATACATTCTGGTGTAGCCCTTGCGCCGGCAGATCTCGAGCGCCCGTTCGACGACATCCCTGGCGATGAGCGTACGGCGGAACCGCGGCAGCACGGCGAGCCGTTCGATCTTCACGAAGCCCGCGAAGTAGCGGATGCGCAAACATGCCGCCGGCTCACCATTGATGGTTCCGAGAATATGCGCACCGGCATAATCGTTGCCGTCGAATTCTTCGTCGTAGGGACAGTTCTGTTCCGTCATGAAAACGGCCGCGCGGATGGCGACGACCTTCGTCATCTGATCGCCCGTCGCGACAAGCATCGATTCGAGTTTCGGCCGGGGCGCCTTGCGCGGCGCAGCCGTCTTCGTTCCCGGTATCACGTTCAGCGCGCGCATTTCTGCGCGGTGTTCCTTGAGGAACTTGATTTCGAAGGTCGAGCCGATGGTAGCGTCGGCGTGGTCGCGCGTATGGGACGAACGCTTCACCGAGTCGAGCGCCGATTGCGTCGAGATCCAGCCGATGACGGGCAGGGTTTCGAAAAGATCGGCGCCGAGCGCGCGGCAGTTGAGCGCAAAGGCGAGATTGCCCACACCCGGCGTCACGATGGCCCAGAGGTAGAGCAGGACGGGATCTTCGCCCGGCTTGGCGAGCAGGGACAGGTCGGGCTTGCGGCCATCGATCTTCTTCGCATCAAGGGCTTCTTTTCCGGATGCGCTGAGCGGAAGGTAGGCGATGAAACCGAGAAGCTTCGGCGACTCCCGTTTCGGATCGGCCGCGCGATAGATGCCCCAAAACGAGATCGGGCTGGCGTTGTAGACCGACATCACGACATCGAACGGCGCGACGTTCTCTCCGATTTCCTTCCGGAGCATCGCGTAGACGAGGTCCATGTCTTCGACGCTGGGACGTTTGGTGAAAACGAACGCGCCGTCGGGTGTCACAATTCCCGGCTCGAAAACAGGCGCGCCGGTGTTTGGAGCGGCTTTGCGCGATTCGGGGGACTGATCGGCAGGGGCGGGCTTGGCGGTATTGAACTTATCCATCTCGAACCCACGCGTTTTAATCATAATCTTCCTTGAGGCTACGACATTCAACGGGTTTCTCAGAGGAAGATCGGTAAGCTTTGTTAATGCGTAGCGCTTGAGGAGTATGCAGAGCCTGTGCCAGCGCTGGCTACCGCTTTGAGTTAGTTCACGCTTTTATCCCCTGCTAGTTGAATACAACGCACGGTTTCTCGGCCGGGTGATAGGATTCATACATCTGATTCGCTTGCCGGCTGGGCAAGCCCTGGGGAGGAACTCATGAACGGCTATTCCACCGAAATGCAGATTCTGTTTTGCGCGATCGCGCTCGGCCTCGTTCAGATGCTGATCGCATTGCTGGCCAGCGTCGGCGCACGCGGGTTGCCCTGGGCGGCCGGTCCGCGCGACGAACCGGGCGCACCGCTCGGAAAGATCGGCGGCAGGTTGGATCGCGCCTATCACAATTTCCTGGAGACGTTCGCATTCTTCGCCGCAGCGGTTCTGCTCGCGCACGCGCTCGACAAAAGCACGGCGAATTCGGCGTTGGGCGCACAGATCTATATCTGGGCTCGGCTTCTCTACATTCCGGCTTATGCGTTCGCGGTCCCCTTCCTGCGCACGCTGATCTGGATCGCGTCGTTTGTGGGCATCTTGATGGTGATGTCGGCGATCTGGCCGGGATAGCGGCACTAGTAGGAACCGTCGCGTCCCACGCATGAGCGACCGTTTGCGGGCGCATTTCTGCGCACGAACGAGCGTGACCTACATGCGGCCGGTAACTCAATCCGGAGTATGCCGATGATCCGTGCCACGTTGCTTGCCATGACACTTGCCGCCTTGCCCTCGCTCTGTGGCGCGGCCGAACCCGTATCGGTGATGATCGTCGGCGACTTCCACATGAGCAATCCGGGCCGCGACCTGCACAACATGCAGGCGGACGACATGCTTGCACCCGGGCGGCAGAAGGAAATCGCAGCCGTCACCGATGCGCTCGCCAAATTCAAGCCCACGCTTGTCGCCGTGGAGTGGCCCGCCGATATCGTAGATCAGCGCTATCCCCAATACCTGGATGGAACACTCGCACCGTCACACAATGAGGTCGTGCAACTTGGTTTCCGGCTTGCAAAGACCGCCGGGCTGAAAAGCGTCGCCGGCATCGATGTCGACGGCGAGTTCCCCTACGAAGCGGTCGATACCTATGCCAAGGCGCATGGCGAGAGCGATATTCTGGCCACCGCGGGGGCTGAGACCGAGAGATTCGTGAAACAGCAGAGCGACATGCTTGCCGGCGGAAAAGTCGGAAGCGTGTTGCGGTTCCTGAACGATCCGGCACTCGTCAAGAATGGCAACTCGTTCTATCGCACGACACTGTGGATCGGTGGTGGAACGAACCAGCCCGGCGCAGAACTGCTCACGCAATGGTACCGCCGCAATTTCCTGATCTGCGCCAATCTCGTGCAGCGTGCGAAGCCGGGCGACCATGTCGCCGTATTCTATGGCTCGGGACATTCGTTCCTGCTGCGCCAGTGCGTGACAGAGATGCCCGGTTACAAGCTGGTCGAAGCGAACGACTACCTGCCGGACTGACTGCATCGCGCAGTCGGTGATGCGTTCAGTGGCAGACGCGTCACATTATAGGAATGAGACTTTCGACACCGCGCGGTCGATTTCGCTGTCGATCCCGAAGAAGGCCGCCAGCCTGAAGCCGCCGAAATTCACGACGAACCGCCGGCGGACGCGTCGCAGACGATGGTCATCATCACCTATGACGAGTTCGGCGGTCAGTGGGATCACGTTCCGCCGCCGAACGGTACAGGCTTCCACGACGTGAACGACAAATGGGGACCGGGCACGCGCATTCCGGCCGTTATCATCTCGCCCACCTTTGCGCATTCGGGCGTGGACCACTTCAAGCACGACACGACGTCGATCATGGCGACGATCGAGCACTGGAAAGGTCTCGATTCCACCGGCAATCGCGACGCCGTTGTCAGCGACCTGAAGCACGCCATTCGCATCGGTGCGAACGGCAACGCGGCCAACTGATACAACGTTGATGAAGCAGGAACGGGCCGGCGATCTCGCCGGCCCGTTTCTTCTTGGCGATAGCGGCAGATGCGTTGTGCGGGACGCTTCTCGCTAGATGAGAATCATGTGGTGGTCGAAGCCGGAGGCGACATGCCATTGCGCGATACTCTTCGGCCCCGACTCATCTGCAGTAATCTTGTAGACACCGCCATGGCCGCTGGAGACCCAGAAGGTGTTCGGTTCCAGATCGGCCGCAATGCCGCAACCGTCCGCAATCGGCAGCGCGCCGCACCACTTGCCCTTCACTGTCCATATTCCCACGACGTTTCCGCGAGGGCTCGCGGCGGCAATGTAAGAGCCGCTTCGGTCGAAGGCGACGGAGCCGATGTAACCGCCGAAATCTACCTCCCGGATGTCAGGCATTGGAAACAACGAAATCCCCTTGCCGATCCTGAGAACGCCGACCAACGGCCGCGTCTCCGACAAATCCTGATCCTGCGCCGCGATCGCGATGGTGTGGCCGTCCGGAGAAACGGACAGATGGCGAAGCGACAGCGAGCTCAACTCTGCACCAAGCTCATGGCGCGCCATCACCTTGCCTGATCTGGCATCGAGTTCGAGCACGGCGCTTCTGACACCGCCTGGATTGAAAGCAGGACCGGCAACGCCACCATCCTTGATCAACCCACCCAGCGCGGCGACGACACGAGAGCCGTCTTTCGTGAACACGAGTTCGTGCGGTTCGATCTCGTTGAGCGACCAGCGCGTACGTTCGGCTCCGCTTTCCGGATCGCGCGCGACCAACATGGCCTGGACTGTGTCCGCATCGAATTCGCCGGTGACAAGCAGAGCGCCATCCGGCGACATGGCAGCATGTCCTGCGAACCGGCAATTCTGAACGGGTTTGAGGATCTGCGGCTGCGATGTGACGTCAGCGGCATCGACGATTGCGCTCGACACGCCCGGCCTGCGACCCACGATCAGGGACTTCCCGCCGTTGAGGCGCGTCACCCCGTGTCCGCGGGACGGCAGCTTGAACGGTATCGCGCCGCTCTCGCGCCACAGAACACCGCCATCGTCCGTTCCGGTGCGTCCCGCACTCAACAGCCGTGATGTTTCGTTTGCGCGTACGACGCCAGGCATCAGCAATGCGGCTGTGCTACCGGCAAGGAATTCTCGTCTAGTCGCCATCGAGATTGTTGAACCCAAGCGTGAGTCCGGTCGCAGCCGGCAAAATCGTCATCGCCGTCTGGCTGAGGGTTCCGAACACGATGAGAGACTTCTTGACCGCCGCAATGCGTGCCGCGTCGTCCTTGGCGGTTTCGATATCGTTCAGCACACGGCCGGCGTCGTCGAAAGCGGTATCGAGTTGGGCCTTCTGCACCGGCGTTGCTTGCGTGAGGAATACCGCAAGTCCCTGCCGAATGGCGGCCATGTTGCGCGAGATGTCGCGCAAGGTTCGACCGCTCCGCGTCGCCTCGGCGAGGCGCGGCGCCGCGGGATTCATCACGTCATGGAATTCCATCGCGACCTTGAGGTCCTTCAGAGATTCGAGTCCGGCAACGAGATCTGTCATCATCACCGACGCGGCCTCACTGGCATCGGCAAACGAAACCTTCCAGCGCGTGTTCGCGATCAGCGCAGCGCGGGCGCCGTCCGGCGCCGTCCAGTCGGCAACAATCTGGTCGGCGATTGCGGCCTGACCGCGCGCGACGGCCGTACCGACGATGCAGCGCTGTGCGCCGTCCTTTTTCTTAAGAAGTGCTGCTTCGGAATCCGGAAACAGCAGGCGCTCGATCATCGGCAGGCCCTGTCCCGCGACGCTTCCGGCTGCAAGCTTTTCCGGCACGAGATCGTCGACCTTGGCCGCCATCATCGCGGTGAACGCTTTGCCGCGTGCATCGGTCCTGTCGAGCCACCAGTTAAAGCGCTCCTGGCGCAACGCAACAGCCGCCGGACCGATATGCATGAACTCGACATCCGACCATGCATCTCCAAGCTTCTCATACGCCTGCTTGAGATTCTCGACATTTCCGCGTTTCGGATTGGCGCAGAATTGCGCCCATGCCGTGCTCTGTTCGTGTGCGGCCAAGGCGACAGCCTGGAACCGCGGAACGATGAAATCGCCGGCCAGGCTTTTCGCCATGTCTGCAGGCGCCGCGATTGCGCAAGCCGGTACAAGAGTGAGCACCGATCCGACGAGAAACCGCTTGAAGTTCATACCTACCGTCCGAGTAGAAAATCGCTGACCAATTTGCGATCCTTTGGCGACAATGCGTTGAAGGCGGCCCTGGCCTGTGACGCTTCGCCGCCGTGCCATTGGACCGCTTCGTCCACGCTGCGGGCGCGACCGTCATGAAGCAACCCGCCCCGCGACAGGCTTTCTGCGACTGCCCAAAGCGGTGCCGTCCGCCATTCCGAAGGCCGCGCGGCGCCCTCTGCGATCCCATCGTCGAGTTCAGGCCCCATGTCGTGCAGACGAAGGTCCGTGTACGCATGAACAGGCTTTCCCTTCGCATCACGCAGGGTAGCGTGACACATCATGCAGCCGGCCTTGCGGAACATCGCAAAGCCCGGGCTGCCCTCGTTCAAGGTCAGCGGGATCAGCGAGCGTAGATAGTCCGCAATCAGGTCGCGCAAGCCGTCGGGCAATTCGACATCCGGCCCGCCGACGGCGCGGCAAGCCTTTTCCGCGGCCGTGCACTCACCGTATGCGCCGGGGAAATCCGATGTGCCTATTCCGAAATCGCGTTGAAAGGCGCTATCAATCTGCATCGTGAGTTTGGGCTCGGAAGCCTTCCAGCCAAATCGTCCGAGTTCTCGCTCGCCAGCGGCGCCGAGAATCCACGCCGGCCTGCCCGATCCGGCCCGCGAGACGATTTCCGAATCCGGAATCGACTCCAATGTGCCGACACCCAGCAGCGATGGCGCACGCCGGAGCGCGGCATGAGAGCCGTCTGAGAGAGAGCCGTAGTACATGTGCGCAAAGTCGATACTGGCGGCGCGCAGACTTCCATGCGTGGCCCAATGGAACGCGACGTCAGCCTCCGGATCGAATCCCGGCAACGCGCGCGTCTGAATCTGCCAGCCATAGACAGGATCACCGGTCGGCGAAGCACGCCCTGTGCGGACAACCATGCCGCTGCCGATCGCATCCTCGGCGACGCTGCCTGGACCGCCTCCGACATGACAGGAGTCGCAGGCGCGGGAATTGTAGAGCGGGCCTACGCCACCGCCGGCGAGGAGAGAAGATGGCGACGATATCCATGGGCGGCGAAACAGCGACCAGCCTGCGGCGACATCGACAGCTGCCTTTCCGGGTGACGCTCCGGGAAGCGGGGCCGCGGCCGATAGCAAGGAAAGCAGCGCGAGCGCGGTCAGGAAACGCGAAACCATCCCATCATCCCTGTTTCCTGGTGTTCTAGCACGTGACAGTGGATCATCCAGTTTCCGGGATTGTCGGCGACAAATCCCACCCTCACACGCTCGTTCGGCAGCACCAGAACCGTGTCGGCGCGATGCACCGGACGCGCAAGAAGGCTTGTCGACAGCACGCTCATCGTGTGGCCGTGGATATGGATCGGATGCGTGCGCGATGTCGTGTTCGCGATATCGAGGACGACCTTCTCGCTGCGGCGGAACGTGAACAGCGGTGGGGGCAGTTTGGAATGATCCCGATCCGGCCACGACTTTCCATTCAAGGTCCAGAACGTCCCCTGCGCGAGGCAAAGCGAATCCGCAAGATCGATTGTACGGCCATCCGGCAGAATGATCGGTTGCGGCGAGGGTATCGCGTTGGCATCGACGCCCGCGCCAAGTTCCAGACTCAGGCGTGTTGCGCCGGAGAAATCGGGTTGCGAACTCTGCGCAAGAGAAGCGTCGCGATTGCTGCTCGGGCTATTGTCCGGATCGAGCGATGCGAGAAGAATCGGCGCCGCGGAAAAAAAATCGAGAAGCCTGATCCCGGCCCGCGCGGTACGCAGCGAAAGATCAAGCCGCATTCCCGGTCCAAGCCGCCACGTTTCGAGTGCGAACGGCACGACGGGATTTCCATCGATGGCGATGACAGTGGCCGGCGCACCGTCAATACCGATCTGTGCGATGCGCGTCGGATCGGCATTGATCAGGCGCAGGCGGATATTCGCCTGGGCATGGGTGGCAATCCGCGGTGCCACCACGCCATTTACTGTCCGCAACGTGCCGAAGGTCCCCGCCTGACTGGCGCCTTTGGCGGTCAGAAATGGCAGGAACGCACCATCATCGCCCACGCGCCAATCCTTCAGGATCAGCACGATGTCGTCATCGTAGGCATCACGCGGGTCTTCGACGATCAGTGCGCCGAGAAGGCCCCTGCCCATCTGCTCGACCGTGTTGCAATGCGGATGGAAGAAATACGTACCTGCATCGGGCGGCGTGAAGCGGTAGCGAAATGTCTCGCCGGGCTGAACGGGGAGTTGCGTGAGATAGGGAACGCCATCCATCGCGTTCGGAACGCGGATGCCATGCCAATGGATCGACGTGTGCTCGGCAAGCCTGTTGACGAGCGTGACATTGAGCGCCTCGCCTTGTTTCAATCGCAGCACCGGAAACGGTCGATCCTGATACAGCCACGCCGGCAGGTTGGTGCTCTTGCCAAGAGCGATCGCACGCTGTTGTGCGATGAGCTGCAGCGACTGACTGCCAAGCCGTGTTTCGGCGAGCCGCCCACGCGGCTTCTCTGAGAAAAGCGCGCACCCTGCGAGCGATGCGCCCAGAGCGGTGCCGGAGAGAAGAAAATCCCGTCGCGTGCTCAACGAAGACCTGTCGTGCCTGCGCTGTGATCGGACTTGTTCGAACTGACCGTCACGTGCAGCGCCGCTGCAACGCCCTCAATGGCGCGCGTCTGAGCGACCAGCATATCCATCGCATCGGAAACGATCTTGTTTCCGTCGGCATTTCCGGCCGCGATCATCTGGCTGTAAGCCATACCCCCGCTGTCGGCCTTGTCCTTCATCACCTTGATCGCCGCAAGTGCGTTATCCAGCGCGTGATCGAGGCGCGTCGCGGATGCGGGATCGACCGCCATAGCGTAGTCGCGAACGCTGGCACCATCCAGAACCTGACCACTGTTGCGCACATATCGGCCGCGCCACAGATTGCCTATGCCAATCTCGTCGTAGTAATGCGAATTGTGCGTGTTGTTGGAGAAGCAATCCTGCTGCTCCTCGGGGTCGTGCAACATCAGGCCGAGTTTCATGCGCTCGCCCGCCATCTCGCCGAATGTAAGGCTGCCGAGCCCTGTCAGGATTTCCGCCAGGCCTCCGTCCGCACCTTTGGCGAGCAGTTCGGCGCGTGCCTTTCCGCTTGCCTTCCAGTCCGCCGCCATATCATCGAGGTCCGAGACGAGCATGTCGACGGCCGCCTTGAGATACGCCGCGCGGCGCGCGCAATTGCCGTGCGTGCAACGTGCGACATCGAAATCGCTTGCCGGGCGCTCGCCGTGGCCGCCGCCGAGACCATTCAAATTCTGTCCCCAAAGAAGAAATTCTATGGCGTGATAACCGGTCGATACATTGGTCTGAACGCCCTCCGCTTCCTGCAATTGGCGTAGCAGTGCCTGATCGATCGTTGTCGCGTCGATCATCTTCGCACCGACGCGAAGCTTGGTGTTGCCGATGACATTCAGGGTGTAGAGCGGATTTTGATCGGAGGTCGTCCCATAACTTGGCGCGACATAGTCGATCAACCCTTCATCGAGCGGCCACGCATTGACGCGCGGCTCCCAGTCGTCGACCACGGTGTTGGCGAAGCGGAATCCTTCGGTCTGCAGATAGGGGATGCGTGCCTCTTTCCATGCCGCGCGCGCCGCGGCGAGTGCATCAGGCGAGGGATGTGCCAGGAGCACGTCAACGGAGCTTTGCAGTTTTCGCGCACCAGCCTCAGCGTCGCTATAGGCCGCTTGTGCGATATCAGCGTAGTGCTCGACAACAGCACCGACTTTTTGCTCCGCTGGCGGCGAAGCGCTGGCGCCAGCCGCGCTTACGAGAGCAGCAACCAGCATTGCGGCAACGACAGCCGCCTGGTGTACAATAGTTTTCGTGTCACGCATTTTGTGCAGATACCGCGCGTACATGACATTATTATCGCGTCGATGGCTTGCAACAATTGAAAACGGATATAGGTCATGGGCCGCAGGAAAAACCGGGGGAGCAACATTGCTGCAGCCGCCACCTTCTGCCGCAAGTGATTGTTTCCGTTCAATTCAAGACGATTTTGAGCAACCAAAGTTCAGCCTGCCCGTTGTGTACAGGGTGACTGCCCGACCGGCGAAGGGGTATTGATGCAGCAAGGGCCAATGCCGCAGCGCACGATGTTCGTGCAGCCGCAGCTCTCACAATTCTATAGCATTGTCCGCACGCTGAGTGCGGAAATTGCCGAGCCCCTGTCGGCAGAGGACCAATGCGTTCAGCCGATGCCGGATGCCAGCCCGACGAAATGGCATCTCGCGCATACGACCTGGTTCTTTGAGCGCATGATCCTGGCCCGTGATCCGAATTACGAGCCGTTCGACATACGCTTCGATGCGATCTTCAACTCTTACTATCTGGGTATTGGCACACCATTCACGCGGGCCAATCGCGGACTGCTGACACGTCCGGGCTTGGCCGAAGTCTATGCTTATCGCGCCCATGTCGACGACGCGATGCAGAGAATGTTGCCACACGCAGGACCGGAGAAACGCGCGCTCACCACGCTCGGGCTGCATCATGAGCAGCAGCATCAGGAATTGATGCTGACGGACATCAAGTACACCCTCTCCTGCAATCCCCTCCAGCCCGCAATGCGCGCGGGCCAGCCAGTGTCTATCGATTCCGTTCCTGCTCTCGATTGGATCGATCACAAAGGCGGCGTAGTCGAAGTCGGTCACGACGGAAACGGCTTCGCGTTCGATAATGAAGGACCGCGTCACCGCGTGCTGCTGCACCCGTTTCGTCTTGCGTCGCGCCCCATCACCTGCGGTGAGTATCGCGCGTTCATCGAGGACGGCGGTTACACGCGTTCGGAATTCTGGTTGTCCGACGGGTGGGCGCTAAAACAACGCGAAGCATGGCGCGCGCCGCTTTACTGGCATGGGGACGATATCTTCACATTGCATGGCCTGCGCCCGATCAATCCCGGTGAAGCCGTGACGCATGTGAGCTTCTATGAAGCTGCGGCCTATGCGGCCTGGGCAGGAAAGCGCTTGCCGACAGAATTTGAATGGGAGGCGGTTGCCGCCCAATATCCGCTTGAAGGCAATTTTCTGGATCTGAATGTTCTAAACCCTGCCGCAGCAACCGGTGAGTCCTTGCTTGGCGATGTTTGGGTTTGGACGCGTTCATCCTATGACCCCTATCCCGGGTTCAGGCCGTTCGACGGCGCGCTCGCTGAGTACAATGGCAAATTTATGGTCGGTCAGGTCGTTCTGCGTGGAGGTTCCTGTGCGACGCCGCTTGGCCACATTCGTCACACCTATCGCAACTTCTTTCCGCCGTCCGCGCGCTGGCAATTCAGCGGCATCCGGCTCGCCGAGGATCTATGAGCAGCGCCGCAATCGCCTATCGGGATGTTCTTCAACTCGAGCGCCTGCCCCGCGGCGAGTTTGCCGACGCATTGGTATCGGGCTTGCGCAAGAGCCCGAAAGAGCTCCCCTGCAAGTTCTTCTATGATGAAACCGGTTCTGCGTTATTCGATCGCATCTGCGAACTACCTGAGTACTATCCGACACGAACCGAGATCGGGCTGCTAAAACGGCACGCTGCGGAATTCGCGGCACTGATGGGGAAGAGCGTCGATCTTGTTGAATTTGGCGCCGGCTCGCTGCAGAAGGTCGGGTATCTGCTGGACGCACTCGATACACCGCACTCTTATGTGCCGATCGACATTTCCGGCGATTATCTCAACACCATGGCCGCCAGATTGCGCAGCGCCAAACCGGACCTTGCGGTGCATCCGATCGTCGCGGATTTCACCAAACCGCTCCGATTGTCCGTTTCGGGTGCGCGCCGGATCGGATTTTTCCCCGGTTCGACCATCGGCAATTTTACTCATATGGACGCCTTCGGCTTTCTCGAGCGCGCCGCACGACTGCTCCGCGGTGGCGGGTTGCTGATCGGTGTCGACCTCATCAAGGACCCGGCGATCCTGCACGCCGCGTATAACGATACAGCCGGCGTGACCGCCCTGTTCAACAAGAACATCTTGGTCCGGGCGAACAGAGAGATAGGCGCGGGCTTCAATCTCGACAGCTTTGCGCATTACGCCCCTTACAACCCGATCGAGCAGCGTATCGAGATGCATTTGATCAGCCTGAAAAAGCAGACGGTCGATCTCAGCGGCGTGCCGGTGTCGTTCGCCGAAGGCGAAACCATTCACACCGAGAATTCGCACAAATATTCGGTCGACGGATTTCGCGCGCTCGCATCGTCTGCCGGATTCATTCCGAAAGCGGTATGGCTGGACGATGAAGAGCTTTTCAGCCTGCATTGGCTCGAAGCGCCCGCATAATCCGCCTTATTCCCCGAAAGTATAAGAGAACTGCTCGATGTCCGCGCGGTACAGGCGCTCAACGTGGGCCCGTGTCTGCGCGTCGTAATACTCCGAATAGGGTCCATGCGACGAGCGGATCCTATGAGGCAGTTCTCCGCACGTTACGCCCAGGGTTTTGAAGATTCTCTGCGCATCGTCCGCCAGCCGCTCAAAATGGCCGATGAATTCCACGAGGCATTGCCCGTCTCTATCGAGCAGAAACTCGCTCTGCGGAATCCACTGAACATGAGGGCGTTCCGCGATCAGGGACAGGTAACGCGCAAAGCTGTCGTCTTCCTTCATGCCCACAAACCCGCGCAGGTCCTTGCGCTGCTGCATATAGGCATATTGTGAAACCGCGCGATCCCACGGGTTGCGCACGAAACTGAAGCGATAAGACCTGCGAAATCTTTCTTCGCCGACTTCCTGGCGAATCTGCCTTGCCAAAAGATGCTGCAATCCGCCGGTCTGGTATTTGTTGTGAAAGCGGTCGACCATGCCGCGCCACAGCTGGGCTTCCGTCCGCTCGCCGGGCCAAAGCACATCCTCGATGCTCGTGCCACCGGTCTTGGGGATATGCACAAAAATGCAATTGAGAGTGTCGGAGATCATGCGCGCGGTCTGGAACAAATCATCCCGGCCGCAATCTAGCAAAGCCTTAGGAGGAAAATGGTGGGTGATGTAGGAATCGAACCTACGACCCGCTGATTAAGAGTCAGCTGCTCTACCAACTGAGCTAATCACCCACAGCGATGAGCCGAAACCCACGCGAAGGGGCGGCCTATAGCAAGCGCCGGGGCCCAAGTCCATGCCGGTTTTTGCCGGAATTGGGGATAGGCGCAGGGGTCAGATAATCCCGCCGGAATGGCGCGGAATCTCCACCTGGCGGTGGACATGGACGCTCATCAGGATGCCGAATCCGAACATGACACTCAGCATCGCGGTTCCCCCATAGGAAAGGAGCGGCATGGGAATGCCCACGACGGGGATCAGGCCCATGACCATCGCCCCATTGATGAGGATGTAGAAGAAGAAGTTGAGGGTCAGGCCCATCGCGATCAGCCGGGCGAACTGGCTGCGCGCGCTCATGGCGATCTGAACGCCGTAGCCGATGATGACGGCGAACAGGATCAGCAGGGCGATGGAACCGACGAAACCGAACTCCTCGGCATAGTTCGTGACGATGAAATCGGAGTGCTTTTCGGGGAGAAAGTTCAGGCGGCTCTGGGAGCCCTGCAGAAATCCCTTTCCGGTCAACCCACCCGATCCGATCGCGATCTTGGCTTGCGTGATATTCCAGCCGGCACCAAGTGCGTCGGATGACGGATTGAGGAAAGTCATCACGCGCGCCTTCTGGTAGTCGTGCAGCAGAAAGCGCCACGCGAGCGGAACAGCGGTTGCGACCGCCGCGAAAGCCGGCGCGATCCACCACCAGGACAGGCCGGCGAGGAACAGCAGCGACAGGCCGTCAGCGACCAGAATAATCGTCGTGCCAAGATTGGGCTGCTTCAGAACCAGGAAGGCGGGCATCGCAATCATCACCAACGGGATCAGAAGCCGCAGCGGCTTGGACACGTCTTCGACGCTCAGGCCATGCAGGAACCTTGCGAGCGCGAGAATGAGCGCAATCTTCATGAGTTCGGAAGGCTGGATCTCAATCGGGCCGACACTGATCCAGCGCTGCGCACCAAGCGCGGAATGCCCCGCGAACAGAACCACGACGAGAAGCAAGAGTGATACAGCGTACGCAGGATAGGCGATGCTGAGCCAGAAACGGATATCCGCCATCGACGCTGCAACAAGAAGCACAAGGCCGACGGCAAAATAGGCCATCTGCTTTCCCGCCCACGGACTGAAGCTCGCGCCGGCGACCGAGTAGAGCATCGCAAAGCCAATACTTGCGACGATCGTGATCAACAGGACCAGACCCCAATTCACCTCCATGAGCTTGTCACGGAAGCTTAGCATTCGGCGGGTCGCGGCATAGGCGCGCGCGTTCATGTGCGCCTCGTCTGCGGCTGGGCATCGGCCGCGCTCAAGGGATAGGACGTGCGCAGGCCCACGACATTGCGCTGCTGCGCAAAGCGAAGAACATCGCGCGCGATGACAACCTGTGGATGGCCATCGGACGCGTGTTCGGTAATGCACGCGAGCGCATAGCGCGGCTGCGCGACCGGCGCGAAGGCGATGAACAGGCCATGGTCTCGCAGAGTCCACGGCAGGCTGCCGTTTTTCTTCACTCCGCTTGCGCGCTCTTCCTTGGAGATTTTGCGGACCTGTGCGGTGCCGGTTTTTCCGGCCATTTCGAGGCCTGTTTCTGCAATGCGATAGCCGGCAGCCGTACCGCCCTCGTTGACCACGGCGTTCATGCCCGCACGCACCTTTTCGAAGGCGTCATCAGAAAACGGCAACGCGTTGGGCACCGGCCGCGGCTGCGCGGTACTGCCGACGGTGTGCACCACGCGTGGGGTGACGGCTTTACCGCTCGCGATGCGCGCAGCCAGCGTGCAGAGCTGAAGCGGCGTCGAGAGAACGTAACCCTGACCGATACCAGCGCTAAGCGAGTCGCCGACCTGCCAGGGGATGCCAGTGCGCTGCAGCTTCCATTCCGAACTCGGAATGAAGCCTGGGCGCTCGCCGGGAATCTCGATTCCCGTGCGGTTGCCGAGACCGAGCGCGACCGCCGCATCGTGCATCTTGTCGATGCCCAGGCGACGCGCGACCTCATAGAAGAACACGTCGCAGGACTGCGCTATGCCGCGCTTCAGATCGACGTGCCCATGTCCACCTTTCTTCCATGCCCAGCAATGGAAGGTGTTGTTGCCGAGCTGCAATGCACCGTTGCAGACGACCTGAAGATCGCCGAGGCCATTCTGAACGGCCGCCATCGCCATTGCGGGCTTGAACGTCGAGCCCGGCGGATATTCGCCGCCCATCACCTTGTTGATCAGCGGCTTGTGATCGTCCGTGGTCAGCGCTTTCCATTGATCGTTGGAAATGCCGACATTGAAGAGATTGGGGTCGAAGCCGGGCGTCGATGAAAACGCCAGTACGTCGCCGGCCTGACAGTCCATCACGACGCAAGCCGCACTTTGCCCCGCCATCTGCTGATCGGCGAAGCTCTGAAGCTCCCTGTCGATCGTAAGATAGATGTCGCTGCCGGGTTTGGCGGCGTCCCGGCTCAACTCGCGGATGACGCGTCCATACGCATTCACCTCGACACGGCTGGCTCCCGCCTCTCCGCGAATTTGCTCGTCGAACGATTTTTCGATGCCGCGCTTGCCGATGCGGAATCCCGGCAAATCGAGCAACGGGTCTTCATCGTCTGATTTCTTGTCGTCGAGCGAGACCGGCGCAACATAGCCAAGCAAGTGCGAAAGCTCGGCACCAAACGGATAGGCGCGCGTTTCACCCACATCCGGCTGCACGCCCGGCAGGTAAGGCAGATGCTGGTTGACAAGCGCGAATTCGTCCCAGGAGAGATTTTCAGCCACAACGACCGGAACGAACCTCTTGTTCATCGCGAGATCGTGCAAAACACGTTTCTTCTGCTGATCGGTGAGCTGGATCACGCGCGCGATCGAATCGAGAGCCTTCTCCGTGCCGCCACTCGCCTGCTCGGCAACAAGAAGGACACGGTAATTGCGGCGGTTGTCGGCGAGTTCAACCGCGAAGCGGTCCAGAATCCGTCCGCGCGGAGGCGCAACAAGACGTTCATTGACGCGATTGTCCTCTGCCGCGGTGTGATAGAGCGCGCCATCCTTGATCTGAAGCTGATAAAGCCGTCCGCCCAGCGCCGCCAGAACCGCTGTCATGCCGCCTGACATCAACAGCGTTCGGCGCGTAAACGTCTCGTAACGGCTTTTGTCTTTCTTATCGAACAGAGGCATCAGAAATCGTGCCTCATCGGGCCGACCAAGCGGCGGTGGACGAAGCCTAGCAACGCGACGATCGGCACATAACAGACGACGCTCATCGCAAGTTCACCCATCACGGGCGCGAGCGGCGGGATATGCCAGTAGTAGATCGCGACCACGAGATAGGCCGTGGCGCATGCAATCGCACAGGCCGTGGCGAACCCCATGATCGCGCCGAACCCGGACAACCCGGCGAAAGCATCGCGCTGCCGGTCGATCACGGCATAGGTCGCAACATACGCGACGGCCCACACGCCCGGCGGACCGCCGGAGAGCAGGTCTTCCAGAATACCGATCGCGAACGCCCAGAACGGCGGCATCAGATCGGGCCGCACCAGCCCCCAGAAATAGATCGCCATCAAACCAAGAAGCGGAGGCGGTACGATACCGCCCAGCAAAGACAGCGGAAGATTGGCCAGCAGCGTTCCCAGAATCGCGAACAGCACCGGCACGACCGCGGCAGTGATGCGATTGCCGATGAGGACGCGTTCCATCGCCCGCCTCTACTGATCCGCCGTGTCGCCGTCCGCGGGTTGCGGAGGCGGCTGTTGCGGCGTTGGCTTCACGGCGGGCTTGCCGGACGGCGAACCGGCTTGCGCTGGCGGTGCAGCAGGCGTCGCGACGCCGGTAGTCACCGCCGCCGGTGCAGGCTGTGGCGGTGCGGCGGGCGGCAAACCCGCGGCACTGACAGGAAGGTCGTTCTTCGTCGGTGCGGGCGGCGTCTCGACAGGATTCTTGAAATCGACAACTTCGACATCCTGGCTGGATGCAGGATCGGCGAGAAGGGCTACCCGGAACCCGCCGCTGTCGGCAACCACCGTTCCTATCGGGAGCCCTGGCGGAAGGATGCCGCCATCTCCCGAGCTCACGACCTGGTCGCCCGGATGCACGACCGCGCCCTGTGCCAACGTATCAAGCGCGGGTGCTTTGGCGTTGTCGCCAGTCAGGATCGCCTGCGCATGTCCCGGCTCGATCGTCACCGGAATACGGCTGTTCAGGTCGCTAAGCAGGATGACCCACGATGTGTGTTCGCCAGCAAGGAAGATGCGGCCAATCATGCCACTCGTATCGATCACGGCCTGCCCCGGCTTCACCCCATTCACCTTGCCGGCATCGAGAATCATGGTCTCAAGGAACGGCCGCTTCGCGCGCCCGATGACGTGCGCCATGACAGAAGAGAGCGCTGCGTCAGGCACGGCATGGAGGAGCAACTGGTAGCGCTTCACCCGAGCATCCAACGTCACCGCCACCGTCTGCCATTGCTTCAGGCGCGCGTTCTCCTGCTTGAGGCGAACGTTCTCCTGATAGACGTTGTAGCCTTCGTCGACACTTGCCCACCAACTCGACACCGCATCGAAGGGTCGATGGGCCCAGGCAAGCTCCGGCGCCATCCAGTCGGTGACGCGCGCGCGTGCGCGGTCGAACAGAGATGATTGCGCCTTGCCGATCAGAACCAGTGCGACGGCCAGTGCGAAGAGCAAAGCAAGCGGAAGCTGATAGCCGCCGCGAAGCCTTGTGCCTCTCCGCATTCCGTTGGCCATGAGCAACCCAACTCAACTCTCGCGCCCAAACGCGCGAACTAGAACGCCGTCGAGAGCACGTGTCGCATGCTCTTCGAATTTTCGAGAACCCGTCCGGTACCGAGTGCGACGCAAGACAACGGATCATCGGCGATGGATACCGGCAGTCCCGTTTCTTCGCGCAGAACCTGATCGAGATTGGCGAGCAGCGAACCGCCGCCCGTGAGCACGATGCCTTTGTCGACGATGTCGGCCGCGAGTTCCGGCGGCGTCGCCTCAAGTGCGACTTTCACCGCTTCGACAATCGCGCCAACCGGCTCGGCCATCGCCTCGGCGATATGCCGCTGCGTGATCGTTATTTCCTTCGGCACGCCGTTCAGAAGATCGCGTCCCTTGATGTCCATCGTCACGCCATTGCCGTCCGTCGGCGGCGCAGCAGATCCGATTTCTTTCTTGATGCGCTCCGACGACGCTTCGCCGATCAGCAGATTCTGATGGCGGCGGATATAGGCGATGATCGCCTCGTCCATCTTGTCGCCGCCGACGCGCACGGAGCGCGAATAAACGATACCGCCGAGCGAAAGCACGGCCACTTCGGTCGTGCCGCCACCGATATCGACCACCATCGAACCCGTCGGCTCACTGACCGGAAGACCGGCGCCAATTGCCGCCGCCATCGGTTCTTCGATGAGATAAACGCGGCGCGCCCCGGCCGACAAAGCGGAATCCTGAATCGCGCGGCGCTCGACAGCGGTCGAGCCGGACGGCACGCAGACGATGATCATCGGATTGGCGAAGGAGCGGCGATTGTGAACCTTGCGGATGAAGTGCTTGATCATCTCTTCCGCGATTTCGAAATCGGCGATGACGCCGTCACGCATGGGACGAATGGCTTCGATGTTTCCCGGCGTGCGGCCCAGCATCATCTTCGCGTCATTGCCGACAGCGCGAACAGATTTCTTTCCACCGCGCGTCTGTATCGTGGCGACGACGGATGGTTCGTTGAGAACGATGCCTTTGCCTTTGACATAGACCAGCGTGTTCGCGGTCCCGAGATCGATGGCCATATCGCTCGACAGTGCGCCGAGTAAACTGCCGAACATGCTAACCTGCCCGTTCCCTTTCCAGTTCGCCTTGCAAATGCCGTACCCTCGAGAGCCTTAACGCTATTCGGGATGCAGGCGATGCCGTCGGCGCCTTTACGTGTTTCAACCAGTGTTTTCTGAATACCTTGACATCGGCTTAGCTCGCGGCCGCCTGTGAGGCCGCTAAACCTTCGCAAATACGAAGTTTTTTCGGCTTTCGTCCGGAACTTTTACGCCAGCAGACCGGCACGGCGCAAGGGAGCAAACCGCTGATTTCAAGGCATTTTTGCGGCTTGTCGAGTGGCAGCGACCCGGCCGCCATGGTACGCGAACGTATGGGGTCCGTGATCGCTTTTGACCATGTCAGCGTGTCCTATCCGGGGACAACCGCGCCGGCCATTCACGACGTCAGCCTTGAGATCGACAAGGGCGCATTCTTCGTTCTGATCGGCGAGTCCGGATCGGGCAAGACGACAACGCTGCACCTGATCAACCGCCTGCTGGAACCCAATGCCGGGCGGGTGCTGATCGATGGCGCAGCTGCCAGGCATCTCGAACCGGTCGCGCTGCGCCGCGGCATGGGTTTCATCTTTCAGGCCATCGGCTTGTTCCCCAACATGACGGTCGCGGAGAACATCGGCGTCACGCCGAAACTCCTCCATTGGCCGCCATCCAAAATCGCGGCGCGCGTCGACGAACTGCTCGAGCTCGTTCGGTTACCCCCGGTTCAGTTCCGCAATCGCCTCCCATCCGAACTGTCGGGCGGCCAGCGGCAGCGTGTGGGCCTGGCGCGGGCGCTGGCGGCACGGCCTTCGATCATGCTGATGGATGAGCCGTTTGGTGCGCTCGACCCTGTGACCCGGGACGACCTCGCCGCCGAATACCGGGCCATCCATGACGCGTTGGGGCTGACGACCGTTCTCGTCACCCACGACATGACCGAGGCCTTCCTGCTCGCCGACCAGGTGGCGGTGATGCGGGACGGCCAGATCGTGCAGAGCGGCACTCCGCAGGAATTGTTGGCGGCGCCCGCTGACGACTTCGTCCGCGCCCTGATAGAGACCCCGCGCCGGCGCGCCCGCCGCCTCGCCGAGGTGATGCTGGTGAGCGGCGCGCGATGAACTTTTCGAGTGGCATCATCTCGGAAGCCTGGGCGCAGCTGCCGGACTACCTCGGCCAGCATGTGCTGATCAGCACCTGCGCCATCGTGCTGAGCACTTTGATCAGTCTTCCGCTCGCGCTTGTCGCCGCACGCCGGGCGTGGCTGCGCGGTCCGGCGCTCGGCATCGCCAGCGTGATCCAGACGATCCCGGGGCTGGCGCTGCTGGCATTGTTCTATCCACTGCTGCTGGCGCTATCCGCGTTCACACAGCACGTCCTCGGCTTCGGTTTTCGCGCGCTCGGCTTTCTGCCGACACTGCTAGCGCTGACGCTCTATTCCATCCTGCCCGTATTACAGAACACGGTCACAGCCATTGCGGGTATCGATCCGGCAATCCGCACAGCCGCGAGAGGTGTCGGTATGACGCCTTGGCAGTCCTTGTTGATGGTCGAGGTCCCCATCGCCGCGCCGGTCATCATGGCCGGTGTACGCACCGCCGCGGTCTGGGTGATCGGCGCGGCCACATTGTCCACGCCAGTCGGACAGACAAGTCTCGGCAATTACATCTTCACCGGCCTGCAAACCGAGAATTGGGTATATGTGCTGTTCGGCTGCATCGCGGCGGCACTATTGGCGCTGGTGTTCGACAGATTGCTGGCGCTAGCCCAGAGCGGTTTCGCAAAGCGGTCGAAAGCACATTTGATAGCGGCCGCCGTGAGTTTGTTGATCGTTGTCGGCGTAAGTCTTTCGCCATTGTTGGGCGGCAAGAACGCGACCATCACCATCGGCACCAAAAGCTTCGAAGAGCAATACATCCTCGGTGCGCTGATCGGCGACCGTCTGGAGCGCGCAGGATTCAGAACCGCGCATCGTGACGGCCTGGGGTCGGCCGTGATCTTCCACGCGCTCGAGGCCGGCGACGTCGACGTCTATGTCGACTACTCCGGTACGCTGTGGACGACGCAGATGAAACGCAGTGACATGCCCGGACGCAAACCGGTGCTCGATCAACTTGCGGTCTGGGCGAGCAGCAGGCGCGTGGGCGATCTCGGTTCGCTCGGGTTCGAGAACGCTTATGCCTTCGCTATGCGCGCCGATCGCGCGAAGGCGCTTGGCATCGAAACGCTCGCCGATCTCGCGGCGTATGCACCGCGCATGAAGATTGGCGGTGATTACGAGATCTTCAGCAGACCTGAATGGCGCGCTGTTGAGAAGGCCTATGGCCTGCATTTCGCGACGCAGCGGCAATATCAGGCGAATTTCATGTACAGCGCTGTCATGAGCGGCGATGTTGATGTGATCTCTGCGTTCTCCAGTGACGGCAGGATCGCGAAATACAATCTCAAACTTCTCGCCGATCCGAAGCAGGCACTGCCGCCTTACGATGCGGTGCTCCTTGTTTCGCCGAACCACGCGCGTGACGGGAAACTGCTCGCGGCGCTGCGGCCACTGATCGGCGCCATCGACCTCAAAAGCATGCAGCAGGCGAATCTTCTGGTCGATCAGGCCGACGACAAACGCACGCCGGAACAGGCCGCCGACTGGCTGTCACACCGCCTGAAGCATTGATCCGAATTATACCCTATAATTTTTGTCGAGAATCTCTTATTTCCCCTGTTTTTTTCCGTAGAATGGGTTAGACAACGCGGCGCCCTTCACCAGGTGAGCGAGGAGAATGTTCGAAACAAATCCGTTCTCGATCCTTTCGGACTCCGTCGATCCCGCCGTCATGCAGGGCTTCGTGATTGTGATGATCGCCCTCGTCGCGCTGGGCACGCTCGCCGACATGATTCACAAGAAGAGCGCCAAATACTTTTTCGAGAACGCGCGCCGCAGCCGCGGTAATCGCGCGGTTGGTGCAGGCGAACGCGCCGGGCTGGCATTCAAGACCGCGATAATCGACTGGCTGGCGGCGGGTGAGTTCTGCAGCACGCGGCGCAGGCTCGCGCATCTGCTGACCATGTATGGATTTCTCGCCTATGCGATCTCCACCGTCGCGATGGTGTTCGCCTATCCGACGCTGGACGTGGAAACACCAACGGTTTGGCCGATGCTCTGGCACATCGGTGCAGCACTGGTCTGCGTCGGCGGTTACTGGTTCTGGTTTTTCATCCGTGTCGATGTTTCGGCGGAGGGGCATTCGCCGTTTCGCATCGTCCGCGCCGACCTCTTTGTCCTTTCGCTCCTCGCGAATACAACGCTGGCGCTGATCTGGTCGTATACGCAGTGGATCGATAGCGATTGGCAGGACATAGCGCTTGGGCTCTATCTCGCCTCGGCGCTGGTGCTGTTCGGCTCTGTGCCATGGTCGAAATTCTCGCACATGTTCTACAAGCCCGCCGCCGCGTTCCAGAAGCGCGTCGAGGAAGCCAACGGCTCACGCGCCAATCTTCCGCCGCCCGCCGATGCACCCGCGAAACTCGGCAGCGCCAGAACACAACCCTCCCACTACTGATCGGCAGAACAAGATGCCCACATTCGTTTACATGACGAAATGCGACGGTTGCGGCTACTGCGTCGATGTCTGCCCGTCGGACATCATGCACATCGACGAAACCTACCGCCGCGCGGTCAACATCGAGCCGAACTTTTGCTGGGAGTGTTATTCCTGCGTGAAGGCTTGCCCGCAGCACGCGATCGACGTACGCGGTTACGCCGACTTCGCGCCGCTCGGCCACAGCGTGCGTACGCTGCGCGAAGAAGAAAAAGGCACGATCTCGTGGAAGCTCAAATTCCGCGATGGTCGCGAGAAGAATTTCGTTTCGCCAATTCGCACGACACCGTGGGGCTCGATCAAATCTGCCGGTGAATATGAGCGTCCGTCTGCCGATGCACTCAAGAGCCAGGAGCTCGCGCATGAGCCCGATGCGCTCAATGTGCCCGAGCTTCCCGCGCTGACACGCGACAAGCTGAAGCCGGGAGTGCCCTGATGGCCCTCTTCAGCCGCAGAAAAACACATTTCGTCGATTCCGACATCCTCGTCATCGGCGGCGGCATGGCCGGATGCGGCGCGACGTATGAGTCGCGCTACTGGGGCCGCGACCTGAAGATCGTCTGCGTCGAGAAGGCGAACATCGAGCGCAGTGGCGCGGTGGCGCAAGGACTCTACGCCATCAACTGCTACATGGGCATGCAGTGGAACGAGAACCAGCCGGAAGATCACGTGCGCTATGCGCGCAACGATCTGATGGGTCTGGTGCGAGAGGACCTCGGCTACGACATCGCGCGCCATGTCGACTCCACCGTGCATAAGTTCGAGGAGTGGGGCCTTCCCATCATGCGCGACCCGGAGACCGGGCGGTATCAGCGCGAGGGAAAATGGCAGATCATGATCCACGGCGAGAGCTACAAGCCCATCGTCGCGGAGGCCGCGCGCAAAGCCGCGACGGAAGTCTACAACCGCATCATGGTCACCCATCTGCTGATGGATTCGAAGAAGCCGAACCGCGTTGCGGGCGCCGTTGGCTTCAACGTGCGCACCGGCGACTTCTATGTCTTCCGCGCGAAGGCGGTGATCGTGTCCGCTGGCGGCGCATCGCACATCTTCAAACCGCGCTCCGTCGGCGAAGGCATGGGCCGCACCTGGTATGCGCCGTGGAGCAGTGCATCGGCTTACGCGCTGCCGATCCTTGCCGGCGCGAAGATGATGCAGATGGAAAACCGCATCGTTCTGACGCGCTTCAAGGACGGCTACGGCCCGGTCGGCGCGTACTTCCTGCATCTTAAGACCTACACGCAGAACGCATACGGCGAGGAATACGAGACGCGCTGGTTCGACAAATTGCGCGAGACGATCGGCGACTATGTCGATCACCATCCGGTGCCGACCTGTCTGCGCAATCACGCGTTCCTGGAAGAAGTGAAAGCCGGCCGCGGCCCGATCCGCATGGTGACAAAGGAAGCCTTCCAGGATCCGCACAAGGAAACCGTCGGCTGGGAAAACTTCCTCGGCATGACCATCGGTCAAGCGGTGGTGTGGGCATCACAGAACATCGATCCCAAGCACATCAATCCGGAACTGACGACCTCGGAGCCTTATGTGATGGGCTCGCACGCGACGTGTTCGGGTGCCTGGTCGAGCGGCCCATCGGATTACGCGCCCGATGAGTACCAGTGGGGCTACAACCGCATGATGACCGTCGAGGGCCTGTTCGGCGCCGGCGACACGATCGGCGGCACCGCGCACAAGTTCTCCTCTGGCTCCTTCACCGAAGGCCGCATCGCCGCAAAGGCGGCGGTGAATTATGTGCTCGATCTGCACAACGACCAGCCGCAGGTCAACGAAGCAGAAGTCGAGAGCCTGAAGAAGGCCGTCTATCAGCCGCTCGAAACCTATGCCGTCGGCCGCAACGAGATCGTGGGTGGCACGGTATCGCCTAGCTATCTGCTGCCGATCCACGGATTGCAGCGTCTCGAAAAGATCATGGACGAATATGTCGGCGGCATCGGCGCGGGTTACACGACGAACGAACCCATGCTGATGCGCGGTCTCGAACTGCTCGGCATGCTTAAGGAAGACCTCGCCCATATCGGCGCGGAAGATTTGCACCAGCTACAGCGTACGTGGGAGCTCAAACATCGCGTGCTCGCGTCCGAATCGGTGACACAGCACACCCTGTTCCGCACGGAAACGCGTTGGCCCGGCTACTACTATCGCGCCGATCATCCCAAGCTGGACGATCAGGACTGGCATTGCTTCACGCTCTCGCAATACGACCGCGCGACGGACAAGTGGACGATGGAGAAGGCGCCAGTCTACCACATCGTCGACTAGGCGCCTGACGATGCGTGTCAGAAATAATTCACGTCAGGACCAAGGTGAATTAACCCTGAGTACGCGCGGATTTTGACGCGGCGCCGGATATTCGGCGATTTCATTGAAGATTGATAAGACTCACCGCTGTTTTTCTGTAATGTATGGCTAATGGGTGCTGGTGGGGTGTCTTCATGTTGCAGAGCAAAATAGGCCGCAACTTCCTGATTTGTTTTGTTTTGCTGAATCTCGCCGTGGGAGGCTTTTTTGCCTTCGCGGTGTTGAAGCGTCCTGACCTTCTGCATGCACTCCCGGGCGAATTCGGACCAAGGCTCTCGCCCGATCTTTCCGGCAACATGCTGTTCCTTGCACTGCTGCTGCTCGCCAACGCAGCGCTGTTTGTGGTCTTCGGTCTTGGCGGAACTTGGCATGCGATGTGGGCCGGGTTGCGCATCCGGCCGAGCAAACTGCGCTGGCTCCTGCACGAACGCGCGGGTCTTGCGAGCGATATTTCCGGGGTCGTCGCCGAAGCGATCCAGGAAGAAGAAAAGAGCGAACTCGGATATCTGGGCATCGCACGCGGGTTGCTTACCATCGGTCTGATCCTGACCGTTCTGTCCCTTCCGGCGCTTTGCATCGCCTACGCCAAGGCTTCCCCGTCGGGCAACGCGATTTTCGAGAGTGCAGGAACGGCGACAGCGAACAGCGGCATATCGCAGGACACCGTACTTCGTTTCACCGCAGATCAGTTGGCCGGCGCGTTGCTGCTCGATGCCCCGGAAATATTCCATTGGCGTGCGACACCGGTCGAAACAAACAGCGCAAATATTTTGTTCGCGATGTTCGTCCTCCTGTATCGCACGATCATCGGGCTTGGCGTCCTGGTCTGGTTCGTGGCGATGCGGCGCATGGGAAGCCTGCGTTCGGCGGCGATGGAAGTGGCGATGCCGGCGGCGGATATCGTCGCCATGGAGCCAATTCTGCAGGACGGTCATCGCCACCATGACCATCATGAGCCTGCACCGCACGACCACAGCCATCATGAGCATGAGCAGCATGACCATGACCATGACCACGACGATCATGGTCACGAAGACCATGGACATGACACGCATCACAGCGACGATCACGGACATGATGCGCACCATGACGATCCGCATGCGCATACCGATCATCACGGAGGCGAATCGTCACCGGAATCTGACGAGAGCGAAGCGGACGACGAATCGGACGATTCACACGGCGACCATGGCCACTCCGACCCGCATGCACACCACTCTGCGGAAGAAGGCCACGGTCACGACCACCATGCGCACGCGGCAAAGGCCGCGCACGACCAGAAAATTGAAGAAACTGTCTAGTTTCCAAACTGCACGATTGGTTCCCTGAAGCGCAGATCCGGGCGGCGCAACCTGGTTTTGCGCGGCCACAATTCGCCTTTCTTTCAACACGGAAAGTTCCGCGGAGCGCCACAGGCAACGCGTTTCCAATAGGTCGAAAGGGCATCCTTGAAATCAGGGAGGATGCATGCCGGATTTCGAGATCCGCTATTTCTATACCGACGGCTCTCTGGCTGTCGTTCACATAACTTCAGTCGAAACCACGCCTGAAGCGGAAGAGTACGCCAAGCGACACCTGCAAGACTATGCGCAGTTCGAGGTCCGCGAAATTGGTCCGCGGGCGGGCGCGTGACGCGCTCTCTCAGGCCTTCAGCTTCGAGAGCCAGGGCATCATTGCCCGCAGCTTCGCACCAATCTTTTCAATCGGGTGCGCGGCCGCCTGTTTGCGCATCTGCGTGAACGCTGCGTTGCCCGACGCGTTCTCCGACATCCACGCACGCGCAAAGTCACCGGACTGAACATCGGCCAGCACGCGTCGCATCTCGGCGCGGGTCGCATCGTTGATCACACGAGGTCCCGTTCGATAGGCGCCGTATTCCGCTGTGTTGGAAATCGCCTTGTACATTCCCGCGATCCCGCGTGTGTGCATGAGATCTACAAGAAGCTTCAATTGGTGCAGGCATTCAAAATAGGCCAGTTCGGGCGCGTATCCGGCCTCGACGAGTGTATCGAACGCGGCGCGCGCGAGCTCCGCTGAGCCGCCGCACAGGACCGTTTGCTCCCCGAACAGATCGGTTTCCGTTTCTTCGCGGAATGTGGTCTCGATCAAGCCTGCGCCGCATCCGATAGCAGCGCCATAGGAGAGCGCGAGCGCCTTCGCCGTCCCCGACACGTCGCGATCGATGGCGAACAGACCGATATAGCCGTCCCCGCTGACATAGTTCGCGCGCAGCGCGGAGCCCGGCCCTGCTGGCGCGACCATGATCACATCCAGATCGGGCCGAGGCTCGATAAATCCAAAATGCCGCGCAAACCCATGGATGAAAAGCAACGCCGCATTCCGGCGCATGTTTGGCGCGAGATCGCGCTCATAGATTTCCGGAAGCTTCTCGTCGGGTGCGCCGAGTACGACCACATCCGCATCGCGAACCGCTTCCGGATTGTCCGCGACGGCAAACCCCGCGCTCTTTGCTTTGTCCAGGCTTGCTCCAAGACGCCCGGCGACGATGATGTCCTTCACGGCGCTGTCGCGCAGGTTCAGTGCATGCGCGTGCCCCTGATTGCCGTAGCCGACAATCGCGACGCGTTTCGCCCTGATCAGGCTGAGGTCGGCGTCACTGCCGTGATAGACCTGCATTCGCAACATTCTCCGGCTGACATCTCAATGCATTTGCCTAAACGGCAACGCGAGAGATGATATCCGCCGCACCGTTCGAATCCAGCCGATCCCAATCTGCCATCCTGTTGCGAAACCAGGTGCTTTGACGTTTCGCGTATTGACGCGTGACGGTGACGGCCCGCTCTATGGCTTCCGCCTCGGAAAGCTTGCCTTCCTGGACCGCCCAAAGCTCGCGGAGGCCCAATATCTTGGCGGCAGGCAAGGCTGGATCCAGCCCTTTCAATGCAGCCGCTTCCCTTAATGCTCCATTGAAGAACATCGCTTTGAATCGCTCTTCGATCCGTGCGCGCAGTTCCGGCCGCGGCACGTCGATCACGAACCGGGCGAGACGCAGGCCGCCGAGAATCGCTTTGCCGCCCGCACCTTGCCAATGCGCAAGCGGCTTGCCCGTGGCTTCGAACACTTCGAACGCGCGCAAGACCCGTTGTGGGTCGCTTGGCCGCAAGCGCGCCGCCGTCTCGGAATCGCGCCGCGCCAGTTGGGCGTGCAAGGCGGCGACACCAATCTTCTCCAGATGCGCGCGGACGCGCGTGCGAATCTCTGAAGGAATTTGGGGAATATCAGCGATGCCTTCGGTGAGAGCCGAGAAGTAAAGTCCCGTGCCGCCGGCGAAGATCGGGACCCTGCTGCTCGCGCGCACTTCCGCAAGTGCGTGTTGCGCATCCTCGCGATAGCGACCCGTCGAATAGGGCTCCTTCACGCTGGCATGGCCATAGAGAAGATGCGGCGCTGCGGCCCGGTCCACGTCGGACGGCATGGCAGTCAAAATCGGCGCCTCGCGATAGATCTGCATCGAATCCGCATTGATCACCACGCCGCCGACTGCTCGGGCGAGCGCGAGCGCCGCCTGCGACTTGCCGCTCGCGGTGGGGCCTGCAATAAGCACCGCATCCACGGTCATGGGATTTCAGCGTGTCCGGACGATTCTCTCATGTCCTCAATGTTATCTCAGAAAACGCGCCATTTCTGGCGCAGCAAGTGCGCGCGCTCGGTCAGCTGGATTGGCTGGCGGAGGGCCAAGCGTTCGATATTCCACTCTCTGTCGATCCTGATACCGCGCTTGAAGAAGCCCGAGGCATAGCCGGTAACGTTCCCGCCGACATCAACATTCTTCCCCAGTTGAACCGACGCAAGAAATTGCTGATCGCCGATATGGATTCGACCATCATCGCTTGCGAATGCCTCGATGAGTTGGCCGATATCGCCGGGCTGAAGCCGCGAGTTTCCGCGATCACGGAACGCGCCATGCGGGGTGAGATCGAATTCGACAGCGCGCTACGAGAGCGCGTCCAGCTGCTCAAAGGTCTGTCCTTAAGCGCACTGGATCGCGCCTATCGTGAGCGCGTACGGCTGAACCCGGGCGCCCGCGCGGTGGTGGCAACGATGAAAGCTCACGGCGCACGAACGATTCTGGTTTCGGGCGGGTTTACCTATTTCACGGCGCGCGTCGCGCCAGAAGCGGGCTTTGACGATAACCTGGCAAACGTCCTGCTTGACGATGGCCATGTCCTCTTGGGAACGGTTCGTGAGCCCATCCTCGGCAGGGAAGCAAAACTTGCCGCATTGGAAGCGGAGGTTGGGAAGCTGGGCATAACGTCGGATGATGCATTGGCCGTTGGCGACGGTGCGAACGATCTGGATATGATCCAGCGTGCAGGCTTTGGCGTCGCCTATCACGCCAAACAAATCGTCGCAGACGCCGCCGGCCTCCGTATCGCCCACGGCGATCTCAGGTCGCTGCTGTATTTACAAGGCTATCGCGATACAGAAATCGTCGAGCGCTAGTTCCTAGCCGAGCTTGACCGCGACATAGGCGAGGTCGCCGCCGCGATTGACGAGCATCAGCTCGATCTTCTTTCCAGCTTTGGCATCGGTTTCGACATGCTGGGAAACATCGGCCGGTGTGCGTACATTCTGACCGGACACCTGAACGATAACGTCGCCGGGACGGAAGTTCTTTTCCGCCGCCGGACTGTCGGGCGTCACCTCGGTGACCAGCACACCCTGAAGATTTCCAGGCAGCTTGAACTGCGCCCGCGCATCCGCATCGATCGCAGAGAGCGAGAGACCAAGATCGGAAACCTTCGACTTTCCCTTGGCGGGAGCAGGCGTGGCCTTTTGCGGTGCAGGCGCGTGCACCGGCTTGTCATCGGCGAGTTTCAGGACTGTCAGGCGTACCGTCTGCTTATGCCCCTTGCGCAGGATATCGACGGGCACGGTTTTGCCGATCGGTGTATCTGCGACGACGCGGGGCAGGACGCGCGAATCAACGATAGCCTTGCCGTCGAACGCCAGCACGACGTCTCCGTTCGCCATACCAGCCTTGGCCGCCGGACCTTTCGGTGTGACATCGGTAATCAGTGCGCCCGTTGCGGACGGTAGTCCAAGGCCATCTGCAAGATCGCTCGTGACAGCCTGTATGCGCACACCGATCCAGCCGCGCTGCAGCGTGCCATGCTGGCGCAATTGCGCCACGACATCGCGCACGAGATTGGAAGGAATGGAGAAGCCGATACCCACCGACCCGCCGGACGGCGAGTAGATCGCAGAGTTCACTCCGACGACATTCCCGTCCATATCGAACAGCGGTCCGCCGGAGTTGCCGCGATTGATCGGCGCGTCGGTCTGGATGAATTCGTCATAGGGGCCCGACTGGATATCGCGATTGCGTGCGGAGACGATGCCCGCGGTGACCGTGCTGCCAAGTCCAAACGGATTGCCGATCGCGATGACCCAGTCGCCCACGCGCGCGTGATCCGAGTCGCCGAACTTCGCGGCCGGAAGCGGCTTCTTTGGCGTTACCTTCAGGACAGCAAGATCAGTCTTCTCATCGCGACCGATCAACTTGGCCGGAAGCACAGTCCCGTCATTGAGAGTCGCCGTGATGTGCTCGGCATCCTCGATGACGTGATTGTTGGTCACGATGAAGCCGGACGGATCGATAATGAAACCGGTGCCCAGCGACGTGACGTGCCGCGGAGCGGCCTTCTGCGGCGCGAGGAAGTCCTTGAACAGATCGGCCAGCGGCGAACCCGGGGGGATATTCGGCATGCCCGCCTGCGGTCCCGTCGGCTTCAAAGTCTGGCTGGTCGCGATGCTGACGACCGTCGGCAGCAGCTTGTCCGCGAGGTCGGCGAAGGAATCCGGTGCGCCGCGTGCGGCGGCCTGCGACAGCGGTGCGGCCACGACAAGAAAAGCGACCAGAAGGGAACGGATAAGCGAGCGGACGGACATTCAACAGGCCTCAAACGGAACGGGAACGAATCCTAGAGTATTTCGCCGCGAAAGTTGAAGGAATTTGGGCGGAAAGCACCTGACATCCGCGTTAGGCAGGTTTGCGCAGCGAGTGGAACTACTTGCGTTTCCCCTCGCCCGCGCCGGCTGAACCGAAATATCGGAAGAACTCACTGTTGGGCGACAGAACCAAGGTCGTGTTATCGCCCTTGAGCGCATCCTGATAGGCCTGCATCGATCGGTAGAACGCGAAGAAGTCGGGATCCTGGCCAAACGCCTCGCCGAGAATGCGTGTCTTTTCCGCGTCACCCTGACCGCGAAGAATGTCGGATTCGCGCGTCGCTTCCGCCAGAAGAACCGTCACCTCGCGTTCGGCGCGCGCACGGACACGTTGAGCCGTCTCATCGCCTTCCGCACGGTATTCGCTGGCTTCGCGTTTGCGCTCCTTCTGCATGCGCTGATAGATCGCGTCGCTGTTGGCCTGGGGCAGGTCGGCATGGCGAATGCGCACATCGACGATGACGACGCCAAAGTCTTTCGCCTCCTGATTCATGTTATCGCGAATGTCCTGCATCAGTTGATCGCGCTTCTCAGACAGAACGGTCGCGAAATCCTGCGAGCCAAGCACACGGCGGATATTCGAGGACAGGATCGGCGTCAGCAATCCTTCTGCCGCTTCCTGGTTGGCGTAGGGCACAGCCTGATAGAATTTGAGCGGATCGACAATGCGCCAGCGCGCGAAGGCATCGACCACAAGCCTCTTCTTGTCCTGCGCGATAACTTCCTCACTCGGCGCTTCCAGGTTCAGCAGCTGGCGCGGCATGAAGTTCGCGTATTGCAGAAACGGCACTTTGAAGTGAAGTCCGGCTTCAGAGATGACGGCTTTGGGCGCACCCAGCTCGGTCAACAACACCTGGTCCGTCGGATAGATCGTGTAGACGCACGACAGCACCACGATCAGCACAAAAAGGGCCGCCGAGCCTATGATAATCGAGAGATTGCGGCTCATTGAACCGTTCCCTGATCGATAGCCTGATCGCCTGTCTGCTGCTGCGCGGAAGGCGCGCGCGGCGACGGCTGCTGCGGCAACGTCTTCTGCAAAGCCGGAAGCTGGAAGTAAGGAACGATGCCTTTAACGCTGTCATCCACGATGATCTTGTTCATCGGTCCGAGAATCTCGGCCAGATTCTCCAGATACATGCGTTTGCGGGTGACCTGCGGCGCCTTCTTGTACTCCGCATATACAGAAAGAAACCGCTTCGCCTGTCCGCCCGCTTGCGCGATCATCTGCTGACGATAGGCTTCCGCGTCCTGTACGATGTGTGCAGCCTCGCCGCGCGCCTGCGGGATGATGCGATTGGCGTATGCTTCCGCCTCGTTGCGCTTGCTGTCCTGATCCGCTTTGGCCCTCTGGACATCCCGGTAGGCCGCGATGACGTCGCTCGGCGGATCGGCCTTGAGCATCTGGACGCGCGTTATGGCGACACCCATTTGATAAGAATCGAGCGTCTTCTGGATCAGGTCGCGGACGTGAAGCTGGATCTGTTCGCGCTCGGATGTCTGAATGCGCTCAATCTGGCTCTCGCCCACGACCTCGCGCATCGCGCTTTCGGCAACTGCTTTGATCGCACCTTCCTGGTTCGGGACATTGAACAGGAACGCGGGTGCATCCTTGATCTTCCAGTATACGGCGAAGTTGATGTCGACGATGTTCTCATCGCCGGTGAGCATATGGCTTTCTTCGACGACGTCGGAGAGTTGGGAGCCGTCGTCGCCGGTGTCCGTCGGCTGATAGCCGATGATGATCTTGTTCTCGTTGCGCACTTTCGGCGTATAGGCGACCTCGATCGGCCACGGCAGGTGGTAACGCATGCCGGAGTCCGAGATCGCATTCACCGCGCCGAAACGCAGAACAACACCCTCTTCGTCAGGCCGCACAAAATAGATACCGCTCGCGATCCAGAGCCCAAGTATGACGAGGCCAATGACCGTCAGCGATCCGGACGTGAACGGGCCACCTGGCAGAATGCCGCGCACGCGGTCCTGCAAGCGGCGAAAAAGATGCTCCATATCGGAAGAGCGCGGATTGCCGCTGGCCGGGCCTTTGCCCCACGGTCCCTGGGGCTTTTCGGGGCCCTTCCCCTCATCGCCGGTCTGGTTATTCCAAGGCATCGCCCGCACTCTCATTCCTTGGTTTCCCAAGGTCGGGCGGTTATATGAGCAACCGGCGCCGAGGCGCAAATCGACCATCCTTCAGCGAAACGGCGAACACATGGCAGCTACGCGCGACGATGTCCTGAAAGCGCTGGAGCGGGTGATCGATCCGGTCAGTGGCCAGAACGTCGTCACGTCCGGGATGATCGAAGGACTTGTGATCAGGGATGGTCATGTCGGCTTTGCGCTTCAGGTCGAGGCGACACGTGGGCGTGATGCCGAGCCGTTGCGCAAACAGAGCGAAGACGCCGTGACCGCGCTGCCCGGCATTCTCTCCGTCACCGCGGTTCTTACGGCCCATCAGGGCAGGCAAGCACCGCCTTCAAGGCCGGCACAACAACACGGGCATCCGGCGCCGATGGGAATTCCCGGTGTTGAATCGATCATTGCCGTCGCAAGTGGAAAAGGCGGCGTCGGCAAATCCACCGTTGCCGTAAACCTTGCGCTTGGGCTGGCGCAGCAAGGTCTGAAGATCGGGTTGCTCGACGCCGACATCTACGGACCGTCGCAGCCGCGGCTGCTCGGCATTCGCGAGAAGCCGCAGACGGAAAATCACAAGCTCAGGCCCATCGAGAAGTTCGGCATCAAGACGATGTCAATCGGATTCTTGGTCGATGAGGCAGCGCCGATGATCTGGCGCGGTCCAATGGTGCAAAGCGCACTCACGCAGATGATGAACGACGTACTGTGGGAACCTCTCGATGTTCTGGTGGTCGACATGCCGCCCGGCACGGGCGATGCGCAGCTCACCATGGCGCAACGCGTTCCGCTGAAAGGCGCCGTGATTGTTTCGACGCCACAGGATCTCGCGCTGATCGACGCGCGCAAGGCGATTGCGATGTTCGAGAAGACGAAAATCCCGATCCTGGGGATCGTCGAGAACATGAGCACTTATGTCTGCCCGAGCTGCGGTCATGAAAGCCACATCTTCGGACATGGCGGCGCGCGCGAAACGGCGCGCACCATGCGCACGCCGTTCCTTGGCGATGTGCCACTTGTGGGCACGATCCGCGAGCTGTCGGACGCGGGCACGCCGGTGACGGCAACAGCGCCAGAGAGCGCGGAAGCCAAAGCCTATCTCGCCATCGCGTCCGAAGTGGCGAAGACCTTGCAAACGCCTGTGCGCGCTGCCCCAAAAATCGTTCTGGAATAGCGCGCACCACGCAGGCGCGACTCAGATCAACGGCCGGCAGTGATCGCCATCGTTATCTGGCCCTTTCCGTCGGGCATCGGTTCGGTCCAGGTATCGCCGACCTTATGATCGCCCTTGATCTCGTTGCAGTTCGTCGCTTTGGACGCATCGGCAGGCGCAGGATCCGTGACGGTGAAGCAGACATGCGTATCGTCCTGCCACGAATACGTGCCCTTCACGACCAGGCCGTTTGAGCGGTGCTGCTCCCACGTCTTGTCGGCATTGACGTAGATGATCGTCTTGCTGCCATCCGGAAGCGTCTGTGTGACGGTGTTGCCGTAGGCGACGGCGAACGGATCGGCGTGCGCGGCGGCCACGGTGAAAACAGCGGCCGTGAGGCCGAGTGCTATGCGCTTCATGAAATGCCCCTTCCAAGTCCGCGGGCAACAACACCCGCGGACTCGATATGGTGAACGAAACTACGAACGCAAGCCCTCGGATAGAAGAAAGCTAGTCGACCTTCTTACTAGCGCCCTTGCTCAGGCGTTGTATGCGAGCCTCAATCCAGGCGACCGCCAGTCCATCGCCGCGAGCTTTCCGGTTGAAGACATCGTGATGAAGGCCGTCTTCATGTCTTTGCCTCCCCAGCAGATGTTTGTCACAAGAATATCTGGCAGCGGCGTGTGCTCGAATTTTTTGTCATGCGGCCAGAACGTGGAGATACCGCCGGCGAGAATCGTCGCCACGCAGACACCGCCATCGGCCTGAACACCCAGCGAGTCGAAATAGGCGAGGCCCGGAAAAGCACCTTCAAAGTTCGCAGGAGTGAAACCGGCCGGCGGTGCGCCGACACCGGGCGCGGTCAGCGAAAGACTCCACAGACGCGCCGGGAATGTCTCCGCGTAGTGCACCGTCTTGTAGTCCGGCGACATGCCGACACCGTTGGGCGAGAGCAATTCGCGCAGCACCTTGGTGATCTTCGAGCCATCGGCCTTCGCATAATAGAGGGCACCATGCGTGCGGTATTTGTCGTTGGTGCTGCCGTGGTCGGTGAACCAGAAGCCGCCATGCTGATCGAACACCAGATCGTTTGGCGCCTGCAGCTTCTCGCCGTCGCATTCGCTGTAGATCACCTCGACCTTTCCGGTTGAGAGATCGACGCGCTCAATGCGGCCGCCCTTGTGCGAAGGCGGCGTATGGCCGGGAATCATCAAGCCATCGCGGTCGTGAATCTCGAAATTGCCGCCGTTGTTGCAGACGTAAAGCGCACCATCAGGGCCAATCGCGAGGCCATTCGGCCCGCCACCCGGCTCGGCGACCGTGTGTTTCGATCCATCCGGCTTGACGCGCGTGATGCGGCCGGCGCCCATCTCGACGACGATGACCGAGCCGTCGTCCATCGCGACGGGGCCCTCGGGAAATTTCAATCCTGTGGTAAGCTCACGAAGCGACATGGCGTTTCCTCTTATATCTGTGAGGCAAGGCTATCCGACGCGCGGAACTCCGCAAGGCCTAGGCGCGACGTTCTAACGTGACATAGCTGTATCGCAGGCCGTCAGCGGTTGCATGATCCTCACGGAAAGTCTCCTGCCAGGTCGATATGTCAAAAGCCGGGAGACTCGCATCGCCTTCGAACCGGCCATGCACTTCGGTCAAATAGATGCGTGTCGCGAACGAAAGCGTCGCGGAGTAGATCTCACTGCCACCGATCACGCAGATTTCTTCGGCCCCACAGGCATGCGCAAATGCATCTTCCAAGGAATGAAACACGACGGCGCCTTCTGCGCGAAATGCACGATCTCGCGTGACAACTATATTCTCGCGTCCCGGCAACGGCTTCTTCGGCAGACTGTCCCAGGTCTTGCGGCCCATGATGCAAGGCTTGCCGATCGTCAGCGCTTTGAAGTGCCGCATGTCTTCGGGAATGCGCCATGGCAAGGCACCATCTTTGCCGATGACGCCGTTGTCCGCCATTGCGACGACGAGAGACGTAAAGCTCATGATTTCGCCAATTTCTGCAGCGCTTCGCCGGACAGATTGTAAGCGATCCAGTTCTTGATCGAAGTCGCACCCAGACTGTCGTAGAAATCGATCGACGGCTTGTTCCAGTCGAGCACTTCCCAATCGATTCCCGCACCGCCATGCGCGACCACGCGCTTTGCGAGATGGGCAATCAGTGCCTTGCCATATTGTTTGCCGCGGAATTCCGGACGCACGAACAGATCGGCGAGATAGATCTTCCGCTTCGCCGCAAAGCTGCCATACGTCCAATACCAGGTCGCAATACCAACTGGCTTCTCGCCTTCAAACGCAAGGTCGCAAAAGAGTACCGGTGTGTCGCAAAGATAATCACGCATCACCGCATCCGGCGTGATGTGAAAGCGATCGAGAAGCTTCTCGTAGTCGGCAAGTTCGCGCAGCAGTGAAACGATCAGCGTTTCATCGCCTTTTCGCGCTGTTCGAATTGCAAATTTATCCATCGCCGATTCGCCCCGTGTTTTCAGAAGGATAGGCTTTCCTGCAAGCAACCAGCCAGACACAAAGTGGAACCTTATGGAAAATCGCTCGTTAAGGCAGCGGGAAAAGGAGACCCCATATGAAAAAACTATTGCTCGGCGCGACAGCGCTCGCGGCGCTACTCGCTGCACCGATTGCCATGGCCGATCCGAACGACAACGGGCCGAAAGACCGTCCCGATCAGCACGACACTGCCAAGCCCGATCGCGGCGATAACAACAATATGAAAGGTCCCGATCGCAACGGCCCGAACGACAATGCGATGCGCGGACCGAAGGCCGGTCAAGACAACGGCCCCCGCGGTGGCAACAATGACAATGATCGCGCACGGGACAACAACAACGACCGCGACAACGACAAGACGGTCAACAAGACCGTCGTGCACAAATCCGTCGACCGCAGCGTTGTGCTGAAAGTTCGCGCCAATATCAAAGCGCCGCGCCGCTTCCATCCGGCGAAGGCCTATGTGCGGCCGGCGGGCTGGTACGCCCACAAGTGGGTGTACGGAGATCGGCTGCCGCGCGCCTTCTTTGCGCCGGATTACTTCATTCTCGATTTTGCGACGTATGGCCTGATTGCACCGTGGGACGGGTATGAATGGGTACGCTACGGCGACGACGCCCTGCTCGTCGACATCGATACGGGCGAAGTCATCCGCGTCGAGTATGATCTGTTCGATTAAGCAAAGCCTTTGAAAGCACAAAGCCCCGGAAGCAATTCCGGGGCTTTGTCTTAGACAGCGATTTCCGCCCGGATCGCGGGGTGCGCCTGATAGTTCTCAAGCATGAAATCTTCGTGCCGGAACGCGAATATATCCTTGACGTCGGGATTGATGCGCATTGTCGGCAGCGGATACGGACGGCGCGATAGCTGCTCGCGCGCCTGATCGAGATGGTTCAGGTAAAGATGCGCGTCGCCAAAGGAATGTATGAACTCGCCGGGTTTCAGACCGGTGACCTGCGCGATCATCATCGTGAGCAGCGCATAGCTCGCGATATTGAACGGCACGCCAAGAAAGATATCCGCGGAACGCTGATAGAGCTGACAACTCAGCTTTCCGTTCGCAACATAGAACTGAAACAGACAGTGACAGGGCGGCAGCGCCATCTTCGGCACATCCGCCGGATTCCAGGCGGTGACGATCAGACGGCGTGAATCCGGGTTACGCTTGATGTCCGCAACCAGATTGGCGATCTGATCGATCGTGCCGCCATGGCCGTCGGGCCACGAGCGCCACTGGTGTCCGTAAACCGGACCAAGCTCGCCATTTGCGTCCGCCCACTCATCCCAGATCGTCACGCCATTGTTCTGCAACGTGCGCACATTGGTGTCGCCGGCGAGAAACCACAGCAGCTCGTGAATGATCGCTTTCAGGAACAACTTCTTGGTCGTCATCATCGGAAAGCCATCGGCCAGATCGAAGCGCATCTGATGGCCGAATACGGAAAGCGTGCCGGTGCCCGTGCGGTCGCGCTTTTCAACGCCGCTTTTGAGCACGCGCTCCATTAGGTCATGATATTGACGCATGAGGCTTTCCGGTGATTCCGCAGCGATCCTAGCGCGCGGTTACCGCGCCCGCGAAGCGCCGTCTAGGCCGTGAACGGCCTGTCGTGAATCCACTGGGAAAACAACCACTTTTCGCCCCTTACGATCGGGGTTCCGCTGTGCAGGCTCATCGGATCGGGTCGGCCACTGCGCAGATTCGCAAAGAAGATCGCATCGCCTTTGCGGCCCTTGTAGCGCAGATCGGCTTTTGGAAAATGCGTCTCTCCGCCTTCGTAGCCATCGTTGAGATACAGCAGGAATGTGACGACGCGATCACCGCAATACGCGGCGTCGCGCCCATAGCCGGCCTCACCCGCACGAAGAAAATCGTAGTGTGCCCGCAATTCCTGCCCTGGCGCATAGTGCAGAATCTGGGGTGGCTCCATGTGAGGGACGGGCAAGGACACCAGAAGCCCGATTTTGATGCGCATCAGCACAAGCATGACGCTGGCTTGCGTGATGTCGAACAGAAACTCGCTGTTCGTTCGGATTGCGTTGAACTGAACAGTATGCCGCACCCGGTCATACATCTTCGCGGGCGCAAGCTTGCCATGGGCCCGCGCCATCAACCTGTCGCATTGCGCCGGCGACGCGAAGCCGTCCGCGCGCCATATACGCGGAGACCCGCAGATCTGCTGTGGCTGCGGCGGTGTGACGAAGCGCTCCAGATCGATGCTTTCACGGCGCGCGCGCCAGCTTGACGCATTCGGGTCTGTCGCGAGCAGCGTCAGTTGTTCGCGCGCATCGATCGATCCGCGTTCGGCGGCCTGCTGCAGAAGGTCAAGTGCACGCAGCCAACTCTGCTCCGTCCACGCACCAGCCGCGGTCAGTGTCGCGAGAAGATTGCACGCGTCCGCACTACCCTGCCTTGCCGCATCCCTGATCAAAGACAGCCCGCGCTGCGGATCGGCGCTCATGCCTTCGCCGATCAGAAGCCGGCGCCCCAAATCGAGCGCAGAATGATCTGCATGAGTGGCACCGACGTGGAGTGCGCGGGAACCGGTATCGAAGGCTATGGCTTCATCACGCGCGGACATTTCCACGTCGTGTTGGAATTTATCGGGCATTTACACACTTGAGGGTACGCGAGCGATCACCGATTAGCGCCTCTCACACGGCACACGCTTGTCGAAAGTGACTTCGCCTCGGCGAGTATTGTCATGGCGCTTTCCGGTCGCCCGGTTCGCGAAATTTCGAAGGATTCGGACAAGAAGCCGCGAAGAAGCTCACGCGCGGCGTGAGGTGAATCGCACTTCATTAATGCGCGCGGAATACTTATATTAGCGGCGCCGGCTTGCCCGGCTATGGCGATAAACGGCCTTGTAATAAGCGGACCGGACCCGGGGGCGGTACCCGGCGCCTCCACCACATGCCCTCTCTCTCGGGAGAGCATCTGTGGGGGCGAAACAGGATCGACGGACGTGTAAAGAAGGTTCTTTTGCCCGGTGTTGTTCCGCCGTTATCGGACTACTCGTACAGGTGCCAACGATAACGAAATGGCCCTCGCTGCCTAATAGGTAAGCGCAGCCCGGGGAGAGCTGGGCAACAGAATCTCCCCACCTATCACCAGGGTACTTCGTTTCGGATACGCTGACCGAGCAGCGGGTATTTGCGCGCCAGCCTGCGCAAATCTTCGCCGATCAGGTTCATCATGCGCATCTCGGTGCGCGCCCAGATCGTGCGCGAATAGGTCTCGTGATCGTTCAGCGCCTCCTCCCCGATGATGTCGCCGGCTTCAAGATCCCACGAGCCGTTCTCGTCCTCCGCATGGGCCTTGCCGGAGATGATGAGGTAGAACATGTCGGCCTTCTGTCCCTCGACCGTGATGCGCGTGTGGTCCTGCATGACGCTGGCCCCCATCGTGTCCAGAATCTGTCGCGTCGGTTCCATCTCGAATCCGTCGAACAGCGGCTGGCGCTTGA
>DATJUS010000056.1:0-13006 GCA_035502175.1 Rhizomicrobium sp. | reverse complement strand
AAAGAAGAAAGTCGATGCGGAAGTAGTCGCATTAGATTCTGACCTCGCAGATGGCCCTCGCCCAAGACTACATAAGTTAGTAGTACGAAATTTTCGATCGATCGGTTCAGCGCCGGTCGAAATCGAGCTTGACGACGTTGTGATTCTGGTCGGGCCGAACAATGCCGGGAAAAGCAGCATTCTTCGGGCGTATCAAGTCGTAATGAGCCATGGGTCGAAAGAAGGCCGCCTTGTCACTGAAGACTTCCACAACGGGATAGTCGCAAGCGGTTTTTTGCCTGAAATCGAGCTGCATACGATCATTCACAGCAACGCGCCCGGAGAAAGGTGGATCTCAAAGCTCACTTCTGGAGAGCTATTAATAAGAGAGCGATGGATTTGGGAAAGCCCGAATAAAGATCCGGTTCGGCAAGGATTTGACGTTCAGAAGAACAACTGGGACGACGAAGTTCCATGGGGTGCTCCCAATATCGCAAATGCAAGGCGTCCGCTCCCTCACCGAATTGACGCCTTCGATCCACCCGATGTCCAAGCGAAGGCAATCGCGGACATCGTGACTAGCAAGCTAAAGGAGAAAATCCAAGGGATTCGTACAAATCCCGATCAACAGAAGAGCGATTACGAGTTGATCCTAGACAGCATAAGGGATCTTCAGACGAAAGCGGTCGTAGAGACCGAAGTTGAAATTCAAGAAATCGAAGCCGAAATATCTAAGTACCTGGAGAAGCTGTTTCCGAATCACAGAGTGAAATTTGACCCACGCGCGGACAGCGATATCGACAAAGCTTTTACGCCGTTCCGCGGTACGACTGACGTGCTGATGGGTGCGAGTGGCGGACATTTTTCGGCCATTAGCCATCAAGGAAGCGGTGCTCGCCGAACTTTACTGTGGGCCGTACTCAAGTGCATAAGCGAGCGTGAAGGTGCGACGTCTGGAAGGCCACACGTGCTTCTCCTGGATGAACCGGAGATTTGCCTTCATCCGATCGCCATCCGCGAAGCAAGGGCTGTGCTCTACGGACTTCCGGAGTCCGGCAAGTGGCAGGTCATGATGACATCACATTCGCCAATTTTTATTGACCTATCTCGGGACAATACAACTGTCGTTCGGGTTTTTCGCGCAGACGATGGCGTGAAAAGCACCACACTGTATCGGCCTAGCCGCGCAAAACTCAGTGACGACGACAAGCGAAATATGAAGCTTCTAAATCTGTGTGATCCATACGTGAATGAATTCTTTTTCGGTGGACGCCAGATCATCGTTGAGGGAGATACCGAATTCACCGCTTTCGCGATGTTGAGAGAAAGGTATCCGTCAGACTATCAAGACGTGCAGATCATCCGCGCGCGCGGCAAGGGAGTGATTCCGTCTATCGCGAAGATTCTCTTACAATTCTCAAAGCAGTTTTCGGTTCTACATGATTCGGATGACAAGAAAACCGAGAGTGGCGCCACCAATCCTGCTTGGACAATGAATAACAACATTGCAGCTGTCTTGGATTTCGAGAATGCGGGTGATGGAGTGAAGCTTGTCGCGTGCAAGAAAAATTTTGAAGACGCGCTCTTCGGTTTGGAAGCCAAAAATGAAAAGCCTTACGCCGCTTTACAGCGCTTGCGTAGCGACGAAGGGGCTTGCAAAAGGGTCAAGCAGCTTCTTGATTGTCTGCTGGATCCAAATGTCCCGCCGCCCGAGAACTGCGTGAGGTGGAAAAAGATTGCTGACTTGGAATAACAACCGAAGCGAACTTGTATCGGCGATCTACGTTATTGCTTTATTCGAATCAAAAGTAATTCCCGCAGCCCGAAGTTCGGAGCCCAATCTCGTTCTCCAATCTTCTCTATCCAGGGATATGTAGACGACGCCCTCATAGTCGGAAGGCTTTTCTAGATTGCCTTTGACCAAGGCGACGACACGTGAGGGTGCGAGCATTCCTATAAAGAACCCGAGTTCGAACACAACGTTTTGCCGTGCACGCTGATTCAATTGGTCGGAACCGGTTTTTCCACCAATGTCGTCAGGTGTCATGAGTACCACCGCAAAGCTCACATTTCGAGCTTCTTCACAAAATTTGGTGATAATTGGCCGCCCCATGCTTGGACGCTCATGCAAGATCACCGGAACTAATCCCAGTTTTTCGATGAAGCGTGCGACTGACTCTTTGGTGGCTTCGTCGTGGCCGTGAACGATGAAGATTTCGTGGGATTTTGATCCTCCCTCGCGCGTGTGACTTGCATGGTTCGCAATCACTTCAGTGCGGCTTTCGGCGAAGTTCACCGCATTCCAAAGTGCTTGGCCGCGCCTTAGGTAAAGGTCTTCGAGAAGCTCTTCGATGCCCGAATATTTCAGGTATCCATCAAACGAGTTGTCATCGCTGAAAGTGATTGAACCGATGTGCTCTCTATCATTCGGAAGAAATACTGCCGAAGAATAGAAATGCCCCATGTCTCCTAACATGCGTAGAGCGGAGCCCACCTCTTCAGGGGAAAGTCTTGTGGTTTCCGCAATTTCTTCGGCAGTCAAGCTTGCAAGATTGTGATCGTCGAGAATTCTGCTCTTGATCTCGCTGATGGTGCGATGGATTGCGTCGAGCAGCGGATGATATGGATCGAGATGCCATAGGCCCAACGGTGTGATGTGATCGAGCGCATAGAGACGGGGATCAATCCGATCTGGTGAAAAATCGGGTGGCAACCGCCCGTGGAGTTTCGCCTTTGCAGCTCGCGCAGAAAATCCTGGCTTCATAGCTTCCTTGAGCCACAGACGTTCGGCTGGCAAAAGCTCTTGTTCTTGAAATTTGAAGCGCAAATCAACAGTTTCCCATTTCAGCGGATGGTTAAGAATGCCGCGAGAGTTGGCGCATTCTGCTGGATTCGCCGGCATCAACAGCAGGAGTCTGACGCGAAATTGGGTGAGTCAAACTAAAGGTGTATTTGGTGAATGCGTATCAAGAGTCAAATACCATTTCCCGTTTACTCGCTATGGGCTTTCCCTTTCTACGCCGCCATCACCTCATGCTCGTAATACGGCATCTGCCTCTCTTCCAACACCCTCTGCATCTCCTCTAAATTCTTCCCCTCCGGCCTCAACCAAGACTCCACATTCTCCGGCTTGATATTGATGATCATCCGATCATGCCCGGCGGCAGCCACCTCGGCCGGCGGCTCATCCGTTATCGCCGCAAACGAGAGCAGGGGAGCGCCTCCCTTCTGATCCCGCCACTCCGAATACAAACACGCAATCAACATCGTGCCCGCCGGCTTCGGCACGAAGTGCAGCACTGCGTTCTTCCCCTCGCGCTCCACGTTCTCGAAAAACGATTCACACAACATCAACGCGTGCTTGAACCCGAACAACTCCTTCCAATACTTCCCCAAACTATCCCTTCGCGCGTTGTAGAGCCCGGGTAACTGCCTATCCACCGCCTCGCGCTCGAACGGCTTCCGGCAGTGGTACCTCGCCAGCCGCATCACGCGCCGGCCACCGTCCTCCAGCACGATCGGCGCATAGTGCATCGGGAAGATCCGTGCCTCCGCCGGATGCGGCTTCACCGCCTTCAACCGATCCAGCCGCTCGATCGCTTTCTCGATCTTCGACGACGCAATCCGCTTGCTCTCGCTCGCGGCCTTGGTCACTTTCGTCGCCAGCGTCCGCTCCGCATCCGCCAGCCGCTTCTTCTGCGCGAATACCTCGCGCTCGAGCTTGGTGATCTCGTTGTTCCGGTACTCGTCGATGTACGCCTTGATCTTTCGCTCGGCATCGTTCCGCGGCTCGTCGAACCACCGCTCGACAGCCCGCGGAATGCGGATGCTCGAATCCGACACGCGTGCGCCGAAGATCTCGACGAACTGGTCGATGTCCATCTCCGCGCCGGTCTCGCGGAGATACTTCATGTAGGCGGATTGAATCTGGGCGGAGTAGCACATGGCGCCGATTCTAGGACGCTCCCGCAGGGGCGCGCACCAATCAGCGCGGATCACGGGCAGATCAGCCGCAAATCACCCGCCAGCCATGCGCTTTCGAGCGCCGCCACGCTGCAATCCCCCTCCCAATCGACAACAGGGAGATGTGTCATGTGTGGGTTCCGCCAGTTTTCCACCGTCCTGCTGCTGGTCGCCGCGACCGGCCTGGCTTCGATCGCTGCCGCGGCCGAAGCCGAAGATCCGCCGCTCCAGCAGCTCGCCGCCCAGTCCTATGCAATGAAGTACCCGGTCGGCCTCGAGGAGGCGACGCGCCGCATGGTCCTGCAGGATCGCGCGTCGGGCATCGACGACGATCTCACCGCGCTCCTCGGCGACGACTTCGCCGGCATGTGGTTCGACTCCGCCGACCGCGGCCGCCTCAAGATCGGCCTCACGCGCGCTGGGTCGGCTCGCGGCACGGACATCACCCGGCTCATCGCCCGCTACGCCCTGGGCGAAGAGGCGCAAACGGTGCCCGTGCGCTTCTCGCTGGCCGAGCTGACGCGCAAGCAGGACTCGATCCGAGAGTCCCTCGCCGCCGTCATCCGCGCCGGCCATGCGCTGACCAGCTACAACCCACGACTGAACAGCGTCGTCATCGAAACGCTGAACACGTTGCCGGCTGCCGAAGAGACGCTCGTCCGCCAGGCCGCCGCGCAGGAGGGCGTGACCGTCCACCGTACCAACGCCACGACGCTCGTCGGCCAGACCCAATCGTGCATCGTCAACTTCTGTGACCCGCCGCTGCGCGGTGGCCGCTTCATGGACGGCTGCACCGCGGGCTTCATGGCACGCCACAACGTCAACACGAACCACATCCTCGTGCTGACCGCCGGCCACTGCATCGCGCACCGCGGCCTGAGCTCCGTCTGGGCCACGCGCGACGAGGCGCAGGTCTGGCACAACATCGGCGCGGGCTACGGCTACACGTACGCGGGCGCGCCGGGCCGCGACGCCGGCGTGATCTTCGTCAACCCGGCGGGCTTCTGGGGATCGCCCGGACCCGTGCCGCGCGTGGTCGTCAAGGACTCGCCGCTGACGACCTACGATCCTAACTACAAGATCAAGAAGGATTCCGGCAGCACGCTCGGCCAATGGCTCTGTTACACGGGCGGCCGCACGGGCACGCACTGCGCCGAGGTCAGCGACCTGGGCTCGGACTTCGTGACGGAGGAGAACACGGTCCTCAAGAACCTCGGCGAGCTCGACATCTGCGAGTCCCTGCCGGGCGACAGCGGCTCGCCTATCTACAAGGCCAAGAAGGCCCACGGCCTGCTGATCGGCGGCATCGACTCGACCTTCCACTGCCTCACGGCGTTCCAGGGCGTGCGCGGCGCGCAGGCCGGACTGAACATCAGCATCCTGCTGTCCCCGTGATCGATCGGGCGTGCGGGGTGGCGGCCGGCCACCCCGCGCGCTCGCTATCTACTTCTTCGCCGAACCCTTCGCCGCCTTCTCGATGATGTCCACCACCGCGGCGGGCTGCGACACCATCACCGCGTGGCTCGCCTTCACCTCGACGGTCGTGGCCTTCGCTTTCTTCGCCATCGCCTGCTGCAGCGGCGGCGGGATCATCCCGTCCTGCGTCGCGACGAGATACCACACGGGCTTCGTCTTCCACGCCGCTTCCGTCACCACGCCACCGACGGCGCCCAGGCCCCAGCCCGGCTGCGAATCCGCCATGAACTTCGCCTGCTTCGCATCGACGTCCGCGGCGAACGAGTCGTGGAACTTCGCCTTGTCGATCGTCAGGAACCCGTCCTTGGGCGGCAGCACCGGGGAGGGCGGCGCATTCGGCGGCGGATTCGCGGTCAGCGAGGCGACCGACTCGCCCTTGTCCGGCACGAACGCCGCGACGTACACCAGCGCGGCGACCTTCGGATCGTTGCCGGCTTCCGAGATGATCGACCCGCCATACGAGTGGCCGACCAGCACGACCGGGCCCGATGCGTTCGCGATCGCGCGCTTCATCGCCGCGACGTCGCCGGCCAGCGTCTCGGTCGGATTCTGCACGACCAGTACCTCGTACCCATCCTTCGTCAGCTGATCGTGCACATCCTTCCAGCCCGATCCATCGACGAAGGCTCCATGAACCAGCACCACGGACACGGCCGCGGCAGTTGCCAATGCGCTCATATTCGCTTCCCCTGAGAGTTGTTAGTGCTTGACGTAAACGGTGTCGGTCGGCCCGTACCCGGTGATGTACACGACCGCGGGCTTGTCGCCCGTGAACGCGAAGTGATTGACGCCGGCCGGTTCCGTGTAGAACCCACCGGGGCCGAGCGTCCGCGCGGCCGCATCACTGGCCTCGTCGCCATAACCGAAGTGCCACTCACCGGATACCACGATCGCATTGCGGTTGTCGCGGTGCAGGTGCGCGGCGATCTTCGTGTGCGCGGGCACGCGGATCTCGAACGCGTACGGACCGGGCTGCGTCGGGTCGCCCGACAACACGGTAGTTTGCACACCGGTGAGCCCCGACGTGCCCGCGCCGCCGGCGTTCCGCGACAACGCATCGACTTCGGCGAGCGTCAGACGTTTGGATGGCAACGCCGCCTTCGCATCGAGGAACGAGCGGATCGCGGCGACGGTCGCCTTCGGCTGCGCTTCCATCAGCCAGTGGCCGGCGTTCTCGATCACGACTTCCTGCACGTCGTCCGCGGCGAAGCGCATCACGTGCGCCATCACGGGGCCGAACGAATGATCGCCGCCGATCGCGAGGACGGGCAGCTTCAACCGGCCGGCCTTCATCAGCTCGCGATTGTCCACGGCGTCCTGGTCGAACGCGGCGAACTGCAGGAACCCCGCGTGCATGCGGCCCGGCTTCGCGTACAACGCGGCGTAGTGCACGCGGTCCGCCTCCGGGAACTGCTTCGGATCCGCGGAGAATTCGTTCCAGAAGCGATCGAGGTAGATGCGCTCGCGGCCCGCGACCAGCCGTTCCATGTCCGGCCCGCCGAAGCGGAAGTGCCAGAGGATCGGGTTCTTCAGCAGCTCGTCCCACGGCCCGATGCCCGGCACCGGGGCGTCCATCATCACCAGCGTCTTCGTGCGGTTTCGATACTGCGCGGCGAACGAGAAGGCGACCATGTTGCCGATGTCGTGTCCGACCACGTCAACGTTTCCGATCTTCAGGACATCGAGCGCGCCAGCAATGTCCTGCGCCTGCACCTTCTTGGTGAAACCCGTCGTCTCGACAGCGGACAAACCCATGCCGCGCAGGTCGGGCACGATCACCGTGTGATCCTTCGCGAGCTCCGCGGCCAGCGGGATCCACATGTCGCCGGTGTCGCCGTAGCCGTGGATCAGGACCACGGGCTCGCCCTTACCGCCGACGCGCACGTTCAGCGTGGTGCCGTTCGTCGCGATGCTCTGCGTCTTGAAGCCGGCAGGAAAAGCGAAGTCCTGTGCGGCAGCGGAGCCGATACAAAAAGAAAACGTGAGCAATGCCAATAGTCGCGTGGTGGCGCGCATGTTCTTTCATCCCCTGGAGTTGAGCGCCGGTGGCGCGAACCCAGTATCCTCTGCGGCCACGCGCGCCCGCGCCGAACCAACCCGACGGAATCTCCGAACGATGAAGCTCGATGGTGTCTCCGCATTCGTGACGATCGTGAAAACCGGTTCGATCAGCGAAGCGGCGCGGCATCTGCGCTTGTCGAAGTCCGCGGTGAGCGAGCGGTTGACCGAGCTCGAGCGCGCGCTCGATGCGAATCTCATCCAGCGCAACAGCCGCCAGTTCGCGTTGACGGAAGACGGCACCGCGTTCTTCGAGCGCGCGCAGCGCATCGTCGCGGAAGCGGAAGAGGCGGCCAACGAGCTCGCGCGTCGGCGCGGTGAAGTGGCGGGGCCATTGCGCATCGCGTGTCCGCGCGGACTCGCGGATACGCATCTCGCGGCGGCCATCTTCTCGTTCATGGAGCGTCATCCGGATATCGCCGCCACCGTTGATGCCGACGATCGCTTCGTCGATGCGGCCGGTGGCTTCGACGCGATCATCCGGATCTCGGGTGCCGAGCTGCCGAAGCTCGCGCAGCAGACGATCACGATCAGCCGGCGCTATCTCGTCGCGGCGCCTGGCTACCTCGAGAAGCACGGCCGGCCGGCGTCGGTCGAGGACCTCGCGAAGCACAAGGCGATCCATTACATGGAGCGCAACCCGGACGACTGGAACTTCCGCGTCGCGAACGACCTCGTCGTCGCGCGCGTCGCGCCGCGCCTGCGCGTGAGCTCGTGCCTCGCGATGCGCGACGCGGCGGTGGCCGGGCTCGGCATCGCGTCGTTGCCCACGTTCCATTGCGCGGACGGCGTGAAGTCCGGCGCGCTCGAGATCCTCGATATCGGCGTCGACGAGGACATCACGCCCATCACGCTGGCCTATCAGAACGGCGTGCGCCCGTCCGCAAAATTGACGGCGCTGATCGAGCACCTGCGTCGCGCTTTAGGCAATCCACCGTATTGGGACGAGGGGCTTCCCATAGGCCCGAAGGCTTAGGCCCTCGCTTTTGCTGATTGCAGCGTGAACCAGCCGGCGGTATTCCGCCGGGCGGATGCGGATATTCCGCGTCTGACTAACAACAAGGTTCCCGTATGACCGGTTCATCCAGGGCTGTCGGCGTCGCTTCCATCGTGCTGTTGCTGTCCGCGTGTGGTGGGGGCGGCAGCAAGAGCCCTGCGCCTGCGCCGGCACCGCCGCCGCCCGCGTCGACGACGCGCGCGTACACGATCAGCGGTACGGTGAACGGACTCGACGGAACCGTCGTGCTGGCCGTGAACGGCGGCAGCGATGTGACCGTCACGAGTCATGGCGACACCACCGCCGCGTTGACGACCACGCTCGAGAATGGCGCCAGCTACACGGTGAGCGTGAAAACTCAGCCGTCGAATCCGGCGCAGGTGTGTTCGGTGTCGACCGGCGCCAGCGGCACGGTCACCGCGAGTTCGCCCGCCGCGATCACCGGCGTCGTCGTCACGTGCGTCACGACGCCGCTGACGCTGGTGAGCAGCACGCCGGCCACGGGCGCAGGTGTGCAATCGTGCTCGATTGCACCGAAGCTCGTGTTCTCGCATCCGTTGTCATCGGCGACCGCGGTTGCGTCCAACTTCTCGCTGACGAACGGCGGCGCGCCTGCGCAGATCACGATTTCCGTCTCGGGTGCCGAAGTCACCGTCACGCCGACCAGCGTGTTGAGCAAAACGTTGTCGTACACGTTGACCGCGAGCGCCGCGCTGCGCGGCACGAATGGCGAGATGCTCGCCGCGCCCGTGTCGGTCACGTTCACCTGCGACGGCAAGTTCGGTACGCCGGTTAAGTTTCCGAAGAACCCCGGTGATGACGCCGGTGGCCCCGTCGTGGCGATGGACCAGTACGGCTATGGATTCGCGACGTGGACCCAGGGCGAGAACGGGCTCTTGAATGTGTATGCACGGCGCTACACGCCGGGGCAGGGCTGGGGCACGGCCGAGCTCGTCGAGCACCAGACGACGAACGCGTATACGTCGGTCGTCGGATTCGACGCGGCGGGCAATGCGTGGCTCATGTTCCTGGTGTCGGATGGCGCGAACGCCAACAGCGTGTGGGTGAATCGCTGGAGCGAGACACTCGGATGGGGCACCGAGACGCGCATCGACGCGTTACCGGACGACGCGGAGAATCCGCAGATCGCGGTGAGCCCGAGTGGCCACGTGATCGCGAGCTGGTACCAGAGCGATTCGAACATCGGCGGCTGGTATCGCGCCACCGCTAACTACTACACGCCGGGCAGCGGCTGGAGCGGCGCGCAGTTCGTCGACACGGTGACGAACGTCAACGCGGTGAACGCGCGCTGCGCGATCGATCCGAATGGCAATGCGATGGTCGTCTGGCAGCAGCGCGGCGGCCCGTGGGGCAACGACATCATGTCGCGACGCTACGTTGCGGGCAGCGGTTGGGATGCGGCGCCGACGCCCGTCGAGACCGACAACAGCGGCTCCGCCAATTCGGTGCGCGTGAAGCTGGATTCGAGCGGCAATGGCATTGCCGTCTGGTATCAGCACGACGGCACCAGCCTGAGGATCATGGCGAATCGTTTCGGTGCGAACACCGGTTGGGGCACGCCGCAGCCGCTCGAGGATCTGCCAGGAGACGGCTGGCTGCCGCGCATCGAGATGAACGCCGCGGGTGATGCGGTGGTCGCGTGGTACCAGGACGATGGCACGCGCACCAACATCTGGGCAATCCGGTTCTCGACGTTCGCTGGATGGAGCACGCCAGCGCCTCTCGAGAACGATGACGCGGGCGGCGCGCTGTATCCGTGGGTCGGCATCGACGCGATCGGCAACGGGCTCGTGGCGTGGCAGCAGAGCGACGGCACGAAGGAGCACATCTGGGCGAGCCGGTTCACGTTGACCGGCGGCTTCGGTGCGCGTCAGCGCGTCGATGACGATGACGTGGACAACGCGGACGGCACGAGCCTGGCGATGACGCCGGATGGGGATGCGTTGATCGTGTGGCAGTCGTCCGATGGGACGGTCAACACGGTGTGGGGCGACCACTTCGATTGATCGGCTGCGATTCATCCAGTACTTGGCGTGCCCGAGTACTGGATGGACTGGCCTTTTTCGGCTGGATAAATTTCCAGCCATGCCACCCCTCAATCTCACCGATGACGAACTTCAGGACGCCGCGATCGCGGCGCGGATTGCCAGTGCCCAGGCGGATCTGGAGGCGGAGAGGCATGTGAATCCGAAGATTCGGAGCATGCATGACTCGTGTGCGAGGAGGTGGAGGGAGTTGGCGGAGAAGTTTGAGAGGGCGAGGGTGATCGGCAGCGGCGGGAGATAGGGGCTCGAGAATTATTGCCCTAAGCTCTTGCGGATTATTCGGTAGAACTCGTGAGTCGACCTGACACGCGCCGTGTCTTCTGCGAGGTATGCCTTTCTGACTCTAAAGTCGGTATCTGCGGCTTTTGATGCCGCCGCATACTTGTCGACATCTGCAAGGGATTTGAGTAGAGGCCACTTTGCGAGAAATTTAGGCGGCGCTGTGTCGTCGCCCACAAAGCTCGCAAGGGGAAAGCTCTTCTCGGTAGCGATACCGATCTCCCACGGCACCCACCAGGAGTTCTTGGTTCGTTCGGACACAACAGCGATGAGTTGGGAGCACTTTCCAATCTCCGACCGCAAGTATTCGCCAAGATCTTCCCCCTTCTCTGAAAGGTTCGGATCAACTACATCCAGGTAGCATTCAATATCGTGTGCACTCCGAAGGCGGGCGGCAATAGCCGCTGCGATGGATGCATCGACGCTCTTGTGCGAGATGAAGACCTTCATTTGTCCCCTAAGACCGAATCGCCGCTGCTTTCTCGATCATCGCCGTGATCGAAGGAACGTCCCATGACGCAACGCCGACTCCCAATTCGTGAAGCAGATCGGGCGCGCGGCTCCTAGCTTGCTTCAGCCTGACACCGCAGATCCCGCGGCGTTCTTCATGGCCAGCCAAAATTTCCCAATCGACCCATTCTCGCCAAGCAGTTCCATTTCCAATCATGCAGATGACGACTTCGGGATTGCGAATTTTCCGCCGCAACACTTTCTTTACGTATGTCGAGTGATCCGAGTCGATCGGAAATCGGCTCGCGTCATCCGAGACAGATAGCTGCAGATGCTTGTTCTTGGTCATGAGCCGAAAGCCGTTTACCTGAGCCAGATCTTCGTGGTGGAAGCTCAGAAAAACTTTTCTTGGTGCGGGGTGATAGGTGAGCCGACCCCGAGCGGCATTGACAAGTTGCGTTACCGATTCGAATCCGCGTTCTGCCAACAGGTTTCCCAACCGCATGTCTCGCCGGGCATGGAAATCGATGCCATATGTGTCTTCGACGCTCCCAACAAAGGTGTCGTCTCTCTTTTGGCGATACATAAGATTGCTAGACAGAAAAGTTGGTGTTGAATCGTTGTTAGATACTTCTGTCCCTTAGGTGGTAGAAGACTCACCAACCTTCGTATCCAAAAATGAGAACGCCCGGACACTCTCGCATCCGGGCGTCCCATTCCAATCGATCGCCTGCTTACGGCTTCGCCGCCCGCGCATCCGCCACGCACTTCTTGATGAACGACTTCCTCGCGGCGCCCGCGAGCTTCTTCTCGTTCGCTTCGTCACGGCAATGATGATCACCCTTCGCCATGGTCGCAGCGGGCTTCGCGTCGGCCGTCGCGGCCGCGTCGGCGGCGAAAGCGGAGCCGCCGGCGAGCAGGGCGGCGATCGTGAGCGCAGAAATCATCTTCATGAGTAACCCTCCGTCATGCTGCGGTTGCGACATGCAGTGCAGCGACGCAGACAAGTTAGGGCGGGGCGGGTGTCTGCCGGCTGGAGGAAAGATTATTTTGTCGTAATCCACGCAGGCGAGGCCGCGCCTGCGATCTGCACACATAAAAAGGAGGGGCCGGCACTTGCCCGGCCCCTCCCAACACCGCGGCTACCAGCCGCGGTTCGAGGTCGCGTAGTTGTAGTCGGTCTGGACGTACTGGCGCTCGGTGTACGTCAGGTTCTGCACGCTCTGGTGCAGCGGCTGCCCGCACCGGGCCACGTCGGTCGCGTAGGTCGTGATCGCATCACGCGTCAGGTTGCCGTAGTTGTCTCGATAGTCATTGGGATCGCGGTAGCACATTGCAGTTCTCCTTGGGGTTGTTAGCAGGATCAAAGACGACCGGAAATCACCCACTCGCCGCCGGCCTTCACCAGCCGCAGGCGGCCGGTGCTGGTCAGTTCGTTGCCCATCATCGGGTTCGACACGCGTGTCTTGACGTCGCACACGTAGGCGTCGTCGGCGGACGAGCAGCCGATGCGCTCGAGATCGATCAGCTTGGGTGTGTACGGCGGCGGGACGCGCGCCAGTTCGGTGTTGAACGCCTGGCTGATGTCGGATTCCGACGGGGCGCCGCAGGCGGTGAGGGCGAGCAGCGGGATCAGGGCAATCGCGATTTTCTTGTACATCGTCGTTTCCTCGATGGGTTGAAAAAACTCCCTACGAGTTACCTGACGACGGCCCCGCGAAATCCTTAGCGATCCTTT
>DATJUS010000055.1:0-8227 GCA_035502175.1 Rhizomicrobium sp. | reverse complement strand
GGGACAGCCGCGGCCCGGCGCAGGTCGCCGCCGGCTTCCTTGAGATCGCGGTGCACAACATGGCGAACGCGATCAAGAAGATCTCCGTCCAGCGCGGTTATGACGTGACTGAATATCTGCTGAACTGCTTTGGCGGCGCCGGCGGTCAGCATGCTTGCCTCGTCGCCGACGCGCTCGGCATGGAAGCGGTGCTCATCCACCCTTTCTCCGGCCTGCTCTCGGCTTATGGCATCGGCATGTCCGGCGTCTTTGCGTCGCGCCAGCAAGGTTTTCTCCAGCCCCTTACCGAAGGCTCGCACGATGACATCGATAGGGTCATCACGACGCTATGCGATGCGGTCTTTGCCGAACTCACGGGACAAGGCGTGCCAGAAGGCTCGGTCTTTTGGCGGCCAGCGCTTCACATTCGCTATGAAGGCACGGACACGTCGCTGCCGGTGAACTTCACGACACGCTCGATCGCCGAGGCACGGCAGGCGTTCGAAGCGGCACACAAGACGCAGTTCGGTTTCATCTATCCGGATCGCCCGCTTGTAATCGAAACCGTCGAGGTCCAGGGACAGGACGGCCGTGTCGCAGGCCGCGATGAAACGGACCGGCCGCTCGATCCAGGCAAACCGTCGGCTTCCGAAACGCGGCGGCTGTTCTCCGACGGGACATGGCGCGACGCCACGGTGTTCCGGCGCGAGACGCTCAAACCCGGCCATTCGATTTCCGGTCCAGCGTTGATCATCGAAAGCCATCAGACCATCGTGGTCGAGCCGGGCTGGCGCGCTGCGATCACGGCCAAAGATCACGTGCTGCTCTCCCGCATCGAGAAGAAGCGTCGCCAGGCGGCGCTTGGGACCGCGGCCGACCCGGTCATGCTGGAGGTCTTCAACAATCTCTTCATGTCGATCGCCGAGCAGATGGGCGTCACGCTGCAGAACACGGCTTCATCCGTGAACATCAAGGAGCGGCTCGACTTCTCCTGCGCGGTGTTCGACCGGACCGGCGCGCTGGTCGCCAACGCTCCGCACATGCCGGTGCATCTCGGCTCGATGGACCGCTCGGTGGAGACAATCATTCGGCTGAACGAAGGCAAGATCGCTCCGGGCGATGTCTTTGCGCTCAACGCGCCCTACAATGGCGGCACGCATTTGCCAGACATCACTGTCGTCACGCCGGTCTTCGACGATGCCGGCAACACGATCCTGTTCTGGGCAGCGTCGCGCGGTCACCATGCCGATATCGGCGGCACCGCGCCTGGCTCGATGACGCCGCTGGCGACTACGGTCGACGAGGAAGGCGTCCTGTTCGACAATTTCCAGATCGTCGCGCGTGGCGATTTTCGCGAAGCCGCGCTGCGGGAGCTGCTCACCAACCACCCCTACCCTGCCCGCAACCCCGACCAGAACATCGCCGACCTCAAGGCGCAAATCGCCGCGAACGAGAAAGGTGTCGCGGAGCTACGCAAGATGGTCGCGCACTTCGGCCTCGAAACAGTCGAAGCCTATATGGGCCATGTCCAGGACAACGCCGCCGAGAGCGTCCGGCGCGTACTCGACCGATTGCCGGACAGTTCCGGATACGAATACCCGACCGATACGGACCAGACGATCAAGGTGAAGATCACGGTCGATCGCACGAAGCGCGAAGCGACGGTGGATTTCACTGGCACATCGCCGGTGATGAAGAACAATTTCAACGCGCCCGAACCGGTGACCCGCGCTGCCGTGCTCTATGCTTTTCGCGTGATGGTCGAGGACAACATCCCGATGAACGCGGGCTGCTTGCGTCCGATCAACATTGTCATTCCCGAAGGCTGCATGCTGCGTCCAACCTATCCGGCGGCGGTCGTCGCCGGCAACGTCGAGACCTCGCAGCATGTGACCAACGCGATCTTCGGCGCGATGGGCGCGCTTGCGAATGCGCAGGGCACGATGAACAACCTGACCTTCGGCAACGACCGCTATCAGTATTACGAGACGATCTGCTCGGGCGCGCCGGCCGGTCAAATGAATGACGGACGCGGCTTCCACGGCGCGTCGGGCGCGCACACGCACATGACCAATTCGCGCCTGACCGACCCGGAAATTCTTGAATTGCGCTTTCCGGTTCTGCTCGAGGATTTCCACATTCGCGAGGGTTCCGGCGGCAAGGGCACGTGGAACGCCGGCGACGGCACCAAACGCACGATCCGCTTCCTCGAAAAAATGCAGTGCGCGATCCTTTCCTCGCATCGTTCGCGGCCGCCGGAGGGCATCAATGGCGGCTCGCCGGGTCAGCCGGGCAAGACGGAGATCCGCCGCAGCGACGGCCACATCGACACGCTCAAGGCCTGCGACCAGACGGTCGTCGACGCAGGTGAAGCGGTGATCGTCACGACCCCGACGCCGGGAGGATTTGGCAGACCCGGCTGATTTTCGAAGCCGTTCTTCACTATACCGGCGACCGTCATATCGGTGTCATCAATGCGTAACCGCAGCGTCACGCTGGCGCGCTAACCGCTTCCGAACGACAAGCGGATTCGCCCAATGACCGATCTTTCGGCCGACATCGGCCTCGCTTCGAAACCCCGTCTCTCCCACGCCGTCCATCAAAACCGCGCCCTGTCCTTTGCAGGCATCTCGGAGCGCCTTTTCACGGCGCTCTTCACCGGTCTCGTCTATCCGCAAATCTGGGAAGACCCCGACATCGACATGGAGGCAATGGCGCTTGGTGAAAGTCACCGCGTCGTCACCATCGCCTCGGGCGGCTGCAACCTGCTCTCCTATCTCACGCGGTCGCCCACTCAGATCGACGCGGTCGATCTCAACGCCGCGCATATTGCGCTGAACAGATTGAAGCTCACCGCGATCACGCATCTGCCCGCACAGGCCGACCTCTACCGCCTCTTCGGCGGCATCGGGAACCGACACAATTCGCTGGCATACGAGCGGTTCATCGCGCCGCATCTCGATGCCCAGTCGCGCCGCTATTGGGAACGCCGCAACTGGCGCGGCAAACGCCGGATCCAGCAGTTCAATGGCAATTTCTACGAAACCGGCCTACTCGGCTTCTTCATCGGCATGGGCCACTTCGTGGCGCGCCGTTACGGCGTCAATCCGGCACGCATTATGCAGGCCCGAACGGTGGCCGAGCAGCGCCGTTTCTTCGCCGAGGAACTCGCGCCGCTCTTCGAGAAGCGCTTCCTGCGGCTGGCAACGTCACGCAAATCCTCACTGTTCTGTCTGGGCATCCCGCCGGCGCAGTATGACTCGCTGATCACATCCGGCGACGGTTCGATGGCCGACGTGCTGTCGATGCGGCTCGAAAAGCTCGCCTGCCACTTTCCGCTCAAGCAAAACTACTTCGCCTGGCAGGCTTTCGCGCGGCGCTACCCGCTTCCCGGCGAAGCAGCACTTCCGGCCTATCTCGATCCGAAACACTACGCTCAGATCCGTGAAAGCGTCGGCCGGGTGAAAATCCATCACGCCAATCTCGTCGAGCTGCTCGCCAAAAAGCCGGCGGGATCGGTGGACCGGTTCGTGCTGCTCGATGCGCAGGACTGGATGACCGACGACCAGTTGAACGCGCTGTGGACCGAGATCACGCGCACAGCCACTGCGGAAGCGCGCGTCATCTTCCGCACTGCGGCAGCGCCGAGCCTGCTGCCCGGACGCGTGTCGGAGAGCCTGCTCAGTCAGTGGACTTACGAAGACGCCGCGTCGCGGGAATACTCGGCGCGGGATCGCTCGGCGATCTATGGCGGCTTCCATCTCTATGTGAAGGCCGCCGGATGAGCGCGGTGGTCTCCGGCCACGCCGCGCTGATGGACGGCGTCTATCGCCGTCAGCGACATATCTACGATCTCAGCCGCAAATATTACCTGCTTGGCCGCGACCGGCTGATCGACCGGCTCAACCCGCCGGCATGCGGAACGGTGCTGGAGCTTGGCTGCGGAACCGGGCGCAACCTGATCGCAGCGGCAAACCGGTATCCGAACGCAAAATTTCACGGTCTCGATATTTCGGCGGCGATGCTCGAAACGGCGGCCCAGTCGATCGGGCGTGCCGGGATCGGGCAACGTGCCGCGCTGCGCGCCGGTGATGCTTCGAATTTCGACGCGAGAGCTCTCTTCGGTACTGCCGCTTTCGACCGCGTGTTCATCTCCTATTCGCTGTCGATGATCCCGGAATGGCGCCGCACCATCGTCGCAGCGCTCGACGCGCTGGCGCCGGGCGGCTCGTTGCACATCGTCGATTTCGGCGACCAGATTGGATTGCCTCGCTGGTTCAAGACCGCGCTGCGCGCCTGGCTGGCGAAATTCCACGTGACGCCGCGTGATGCGCTGCGCGAGGTGCTGGAATCGGAATGCCAACGCACCGGCGCAAGCCTCGAATTCGATTCGCTTTTTCGCGGCTACGCTTGCCACGCGATCGTACGAACCCCGGTTACTCCGGAGTAGCCGGCACGAATTTCGCGAGCGCCGCGACCAGTCCCTGCGACTTGTAGCCGAGATTGGATGGCGTCAGCCCGAGCCGCACCACGACGAGCTTTTTCGACGGAATGACGGCAACGGACTGGCCGTCATGTCCGAGGAACCAGAAGGCGTCGTCAGGGATGTCGAAGCCGGTATCGGGGTTCTCGCCGTCCGGCGTACTGCCAGACGGACCGTGAAGCCAGACCTGTCCATTGCCATATTCGCCTTTCGACGCCGGCGCCTCGTTTTGCATCCAGTTGACATAGCCTTCAGGCAGTATCCGCGTGCCGTTCCACTCTCCGTCCTGCTGCATGAAGAGACCGAAACGCGCCCAATCACGCGCCGTCGCGTAGACATAGGACGAACCGACAAAAGTGCCGCGCGCATCGGTTTCGAAGATGGCGCTCTTCATGCCGAGCGGATTGAACAGAGCCGTGCGCGGCCATGTCAGCGACGTTTCCCCGGCCGCATTCTGCCAAATGCGCGAGAGCACGTTGGTCGTGCCACTGGAATAGCTCCACACCTTGCCGATGTCGCCCGCCAGCGGCTTCGCCGACGCGAAACCGGCCATGTCAGGTTCGAGATAGAGCATGCGCGTGACATCGGTCACGTCGCCATAATCCTCGTTGAACTCAAGGCCGCTCGACATGGCTGTGAGATCGCTGAGCTTGACCAGCCCGCGGCTGTCGGCGCTCCACGGCGAAAGCAATTCCTTGGCGTCGAGCGAAAGCTTGCCGTCGCGCACCAGCGTGCCGATGATCGCGCCGGTGATCGACTTGGTCATCGACCAGCCGAGCAGCGGCGTGTCGGCGGAAAATCCTTCTCCGTAGCGCTCGCCGAGGATGCGGCCATTATGAACCACGACGACGGCCCGCATGCCGGGACCGGTCAATGCGGGATCGTCGAGAATTTTCGCCAGCTCCGGATCCTGCGAAGGGTCGACGGCGATGCCTTCCGGCCATATGCCGCTGGTCGCGGGTGCGGGCTCCAGCGGCGGCACAGGTGGAACCGCGGCGAGGTCGCCATCCGGAACCGTGGCGCAGCCAAATCCGTCGCGCGCGACGGCCAATCCGTTGCCGAACAGGCCAAAAAGATTCGCGCGCACGGTCTTTTCTTCCCGGTCGACGCTGATGCTTATCAGCTTCAGGATCGGATGGCCCGGCGCCTGCACGTCGACCGCCAGAACCTCCTGCGGGTCGCGGCCGGCGATGAAGACGTTCGAGCAGACGATCTTCGCAGAATAGCCCGCGGCGACGCGGATCAGGTCGGGCGGCGCGATCCAGAGCCAGCCCGCAACACCCAGGATCGCCACGATCACAAGAATCGCAAGCCATTTGGCGATTGCGATGAGAACCCTCATGGCGCCCCTCCATGCTTTGTGCTTCGACTATGAACCTCTGGCATTTTTCACGCAAATTTTACATCCTCCGGCAGCCAATCAACCGAAAATCAACCATGATCCCCGATGAGATCGACAAGGCAGTGATCCAATGAGGGGGCGATGCGCCGACTGACGGCTATCCTGGCACTGGCGCTGCTTGGCGCCTGCACGACCGCCGACGATCTCCTGCCTGTTTCGACCGGCCCGGTCTCCAGCGAGACTGCCACCTATGGCGCGGTTGCGATCCGCGCGCCGCGTTTCGACGACCGCGACCCGCACGACTGGACCGGCCGCTCGCCGCATCACTACGACGTACACGGCACCGACGTATCCAAATACCAAAGCTCGGTCGACTGGCACGATGCGCGCCGCAACGGTATTTCGTTCGCCTTCATCAAGGCGACCGAGGGCGGCGACCGCCTCGACGACAAGTTCCACCGCCATTGGGCGAATGCCAAGGCGGCCGGCATTCCGCGCGGCGCCTATCATTTCTTCTATTTCTGCCGCCCGGCATCGGAACAGGCCGAGTGGTTCATCCGCCACGTGCCGCGCGACCGGACGTCCCTGCCGCCGGTGCTCGACATGGAGTGGAACCCGGATTCGCCAAGCTGCAAGCTGCGGCCCGCGGCAGCGACCGTCAGAAGCGAGATGCGCGTCTTCCTGACGGCCCTCGAGCGGCACTACGGCAAGAAGCCGATCATCTATACGACCATCGATTTCTTCGATGACAACGGTCTCTCGAGCTTCAAGGGCTATCCCTACTGGTTGCGCTCGACGGCGGGACATCCGACCGACAGATACGGCTCCCACCCCTTCACCTTCTGGCAGTACACCGGCACCGGTATCGTGCCGGGCATACCTGGTGACGCCGACATCAACGTCTTCAACGGCAATGTCTCGAACTGGAAGAAGTGGCTTGCGGCCAACACCCGCTAGGAAATCCGTAGCCCTCTTTTCCGAACGGCGCACACAGCGGGTATGCGGCTCGCCGGAATTCTGCCAAAAGCTCGGGCGATGCAACTCGGGCGGGCATCTTTCAAAGGCGGCGGCATGATTCTGCGGGCAACGGCAATCGGGGTTTTCATCGCGTTTTCGGGCACGGCGGCGCTGGCGCAGCAATGCGGCGGCGATTTCGACGCGTGGAAACAGGGCATCAAGACCGAAGCGATTGCAGCGGGCGTCGGCGAACGCGGCATGGACGCGCTGGCCGGTGCGCGCATCAATCCCGAGGTGCTCAAGCGCGACCGCGCGCAAGGCGTGTTCAGCCAGACCTTCATCGAGTTCTCGGGTCGGATGATCGCCGACTACCGGCTGTCGCAGGGCAAGGCGAATCTGAAGAAGTACGCCGCCACGTTCGACCGCATGGAAGCTGAATATGGCGTGCCGCGCGCCGTGATGGTCGCCTTCTGGGGGCTGGAAACCGATTTCGGCGCCGTGCAGGGCGATTTCAATACACTGAACTCGCTGATCACGCTCGGTCACGACTGCCGCCGGCCTGAGCTTTTCCGTCCGCAGATCGTGCCGCTCCTCACCTTGATCGATCGCGGCATCCTGCCGGTCGATGTGACCGGCGCCTGGGCTGGCGAGATCGGCCAGACGCAGATCCTGCCGTCCGACTATCTGCTGCGCGGCATCGACGGCGACGGCGATGGCGTCGTCGACCTGCGCAGGAGTGAGGAGGACGTCATCCTCACCACCGGCAACAAGCTCATGCACCGCGGCTGGAAGCGCGGCGAGCCGTGGATCCAGGAAATCCGCGTGCCGGATGAGCTGCCGTGGGAACAGACCGGCCGCACCAACAAGCTGCCGCTGACGCAGTGGTCCGCATGGGGCGTGACGGAGCGCGACGGCAGCCCGCTGAAGGACAACGGCCTGAAGGCGGGACTGGTCCTGCCGATGGGGCACAAGGGGCCGGCGTTTCTCGTCTACGACAATTACGACATCTATCTTCAGTGGAACCAGTCGTTCATCTACACGCTGACCGCCGCGCACATGGCGACGCGTTTTGCCGGCGCGCCGAAATTCGATCCGCGCGATCCGGAGCCCGGCCTGTCGCGCGACCAGATGAAGGAGCTGCAGCGCCGGCTGGAAGCGCTCGGCTACGATGTCGGCGGCGTCGACGGCATCCTTGGCACCAATACGCGGGAGGCGGTGCGCACCGAGCAGAAGAAGCATGGCTTCCCGGTCGATGGCTGGCCGACGCCAGCATTGCTCGCGAAGATCTAGCGGCTCCATCTCTCCCTCTGTTGGTCGCGCAAAGGCGTTCTCGCGCCTTTCAGCCGAGCTATGGTTTTAGTGCCCATGACTCGCTTTCCGACCCGGCTTCGCCGGTCGGGCGTCATGGGTAGTGTGGGAGGCGGCGCATGGCATTGCGTCGTCTAGTTTAGTGAGTGGACGCGCTG
>DATJUS010000054.1:0-14624 GCA_035502175.1 Rhizomicrobium sp. | reverse complement strand
TGACCGCCCCTCAGATCGATCTGAAGAAGTTTCTCGCCGAGCAGGAAAACAAGTCCTTCCTGCGGTTCCTCACCTGCGGCAGCGTCGACGACGGCAAATCCACGCTGATCGGCCGCCTGCTCTACGATTCCAAGATGCTGTTCGAGGATCACCTCTCGGCGCTGGAGAAGGACTCCAAAAAGTTCGGCACCGACGGCGAGAACATCGACTTCGCGCTGCTCGTGGACGGCCTCGAGGCCGAGCGCGAACAGGGCATCACCATCGACGTCGCGTACCGCTTCTTCGCGACCGACAAGCGCAAATTCGTCGTCGCCGACACCCCCGGCCACGAGCAGTACACCCGCAACATGGCGACCGGCGCGTCGAACTCCGACCTCGCCGTGGTGCTGATCGACGCGCGCAAGGGCGTGCTGACGCAATCGCGCCGCCATTCCTACATCGCCTCGCTGCTCGGCATCCGCCACATCGTGCTGGCGGTGAACAAGATCGACCTCGTCGGCTACAGCCAGGAAATCTTTAACGACATCGTCAAGGACTATCAGGACTTCGCGGCGCAGCTCGGCTTCAAGACGCTGGTGCCGATCCCGATCAGCGCGCGCTATGGCGACAACGTCATCGCGAAGTCGCCGAAGATGCCGTGGTACCACGGCCCGGCGCTGCTCGATCATCTGAACACCGTGGACGTCGAATCCGATGTCGCGGCGAAACCGTTCCGCATGCCGGTGCAGTGGGTGAACCGCCCCAATCTCAATTTCCGCGGCTTCTCCGGCACGATCTCCAGTGGCCAGGTGAAGCCGGGCGACGCCGTCGTGGTGGCGGGCTCGGGCCGCACCAGCAAAGTCACGCGCATCGTGACGATGGACGGCGATCTCGACGAAGGCATCGCCGGCGAAGCGGTGACGATCTGCCTCGCCGACGAAGTGGACGTGTCGCGCGGCGACATCCTCGCGCCCGCATCGGCGCGCCCCGAAGTGTCCGACCAGTTCTCGGCGCACATCCTCTGGATGACGGAAGATGAGATGCTTCCGGGCCGCCAGTATCTCTTGAAGATCGGCGCCAAGACCGTTCCGGCGACCGTGACCGAGCTCAAGCACAAGGTCGACGTCAACACGCTCGAGCATCTGGCCGGCAAGACGCTGGCGCTGAACGAGGTCGGCTACGGCAACATCTCCGTCGCCACGCCGATCGCGTTCGACCCGTACGAAGAGAACCGCGACACCGGCGGCTTCATCCTCATCGACCGCTTCACCAACGGCACCGTTGCCGCCGGCATGATCGATTTCGGCCTGCGCCGCGCGACCAACGTGCACTGGCAGGCGCTGGACGTGAACAAGAACGCGCGCGCGGGCCTGAAGGTCCAGAAGCCCGCGGTCTTGTGGTTCACGGGCCTGTCGGGCTCCGGCAAATCGACCATTGCGAACCTGGTCGAGAAGGCGCTCTATGCCGACGGCCGCCACACCTACATCCTCGACGGCGACAATGTCCGCCACGGCCTCAACCGCGATCTCGGCTTCACCGATGCCGACCGCGTCGAGAACATCCGCCGCGTCGGCGAGACGTCGCGCCTGTTCGTCGATGCCGGGTTGATCGTGCTGGTCTCGTTCATCTCGCCGTTCAAGAGCGAACGGCGCATGGCGCGCGAGCTTCTGGCCGACGGCGAGTTCATCGAGGTGTTCGTCGACACGCCGATCGAAATCTGCGAGCAGCGCGACCCGAAGGGCCTCTACGTCAAGGCGAAGGCCGGCGAGATCGCGAACTTCACCGGCATCTCGTCGCCTTACGAACTGCCGGAGAATGCGGAAATCGTGGTCAAGACCGCCAACCGCACCCCCGACGACTGCGCCGCCGAGATCGTGGATTACCTGCGCAAACAGGGGATCGTGCCGTAAATGAATCCACCCTCCCCTTGAGGGAGGGTTGAAGGATGGAACTTTCCCGAACCGCCGCGCGTTGAGCGGATATGAGGGAAAAGCTCGTGATTGCGGTTTTGTGCGGAGCGGTCCTTTCGGGCTGCACCACCTATGAACGGGTCCACGACTATGTTTACGGCCCGCCGCGTTTCATCGTCTTCTTTGCCGGCGACAGCGCGACACTGACGCCTGACGCGAAGACGATCGTCAAATCCGCCGCCGCAAGGATTGCGAGCCATCATCCGGCGTCCGTCCTGATCGCTGCGGGCGTCGTCGCCGGCGACAACATGGAATTGTCGGAGCCGCGCTTCACCGCCGTGCATGACGAACTCGTCGCCGACGGCGTGAACGCCGACCTCATCGCCCGCGCCCCGATCCCCGGACCGAAACTCGCCGAGACCGCCGCCAAACCCGGCGCCAGCACCGCCGACCAGCGCGTGGAAATCCGGCTGCTGGACAAGGCGCCCTAGCCTTCGGCTTGTTCTTCCCGTCATGCGGGATCAGGATCGGCGCTTCAGGGGGAGAACAATCATGCGCCATATCCTGACCACCATCGCGATCCTGTTCGCGACGCAGGCGTTCGCCGGCGATGCGCCGATACGCTGGACCGGCGACCAGACCGAAGCCTTTTTCAAGGGCAGCGATCATCCGGTCTCGGTCGTCAGAGGCGACACGCCGCTGCACAATCCGATCAACATCCGATGCCGGAGCAGCGCGGGCTGCGTCGTGATGATCGCGGGAAGCGACCTGGAGAGCGGCACGGTCGGCACCTGGCTCTGTGGCGAGGTTGATTCCACGCCGGCGATGCCGGGTTGCGCATTTGAGGGCGGAGACAATCCCTTTCACAGGATTCACCAGCAAGCACGGATAGCGGCCGGCGTTCACACGCTCGATCTGATCTATCACTCCGACAACACGACCGGCACGATCTCGTCGTGGGAAGTCGAGTATCGGATCTACGAGCGCCCGGTCCCGCCCCCGCCCTGAACGCCTTCAGGCCTGATCGCGCACCACCACCCACTCGTCCAGCGGCGCGCGCTCGCTGGTGAGCGAATTCACGGGATGCGCCTCGTCGGCATAGCCGATGGCGATTCCACAGAAGATCATCTCTTCCTCGGGCACGCTTAGGTATTCGCGGATGATGCGGTGCCACACCGCCCACGCTTCCTGCGGGCAGGTGTGCAATCCGTGCTCGCGCGCCAGCAGCATGATGCTCTGCAGGAACATGCCGACATCGGCCCACTGGCCCTGCTGCATCTGGCGGTCGATGGTGATGATGAGGCCGACCGGTGCGCCGAAGAATTCCCAGTTGCCCGAGAAGAAGCCCAGCCGCGCCATCTTGTCTTCGCGCGCGATGTTCATCGTCGCATACATCGCCTCGCCGATCCTGAAGCGGCGCGTCTTGTAGGGCTCGGTCAGCGCGGGCGGATAGATCAGATACTCCGGCGCCTCGCCCAGCGCCTTGGTCTTGCGGCGTTCGGCGACGCGGCGGATCAGCTCGTCGCGCGCCTCGCCGAACAGCGCATAGGCTTTCCACGGCTGAAGGTTGCCGCCCGACGGCGCGCGCGACGCCGCGGCGAGAATCTTCTCGACCGTTTCGCGCGACACGGGATCGGGCTTGAACGCGCGGATGGTTTTGCGCGTGGCAAGCGCCTCACTGACCTTCATGGGAACCCCAACTCGAATGGCAAGCCCCCATGAAGCAGGCGCGGGCGCGGCTGTCCAGCGTTACCGCGCGGCAGCGCTTTGCAACGCTGCGTCAACCTGCGGACGAAGAGTTGCCGTCGCGGCTTCCGCCTTGGTCAGCGCGGAATGCACCGCGCCGGCGTCGGTTTCGGAGAGGATCTCCTTTCCTTCGGCCACGAGCGGCGCGATCTGGCTGACGATGTTCGCCAGCGCTTCGAGGATCTGGATGATGAGCGTGACAGTCATGGTGATCTCCTACGTCTTGATGAGGGTGTTGAGGGATGAGAGCGCGGCATCGGCGTCGGCCACCGCGGAAAGGATGTCGTTCGCGTTCGCGGCTTGGTCGGCCGCGTCGGCGACGTCGAGCGCGGCGCCCGCCCTGTCGTAGAGCGCTTCGGCTTTCGCCGCGTTGGCGCCGGTGAGCGCGCCCGATCGTGCGGCCTGTTCGAGCGCGATGCCCGCGCCCTGATAGGCGAGATGGGCGACGGTCAGCGCCTTCTCCGCGTCGGTGAGCGTTGCCGCGTTCGCGGACGATCCGCCGAACAGGGTCGTGAAGGTTGCGCAGCCGCCAAGCGCAAGCGCGCCCAGAACGGCTGCCATGGGCAGCAGTTTCATGATGGTCTCCATTTCGAGGTTGAACAAAAAGGCGCTCGCGCGCCTGCTTCAGCCGATCAGGTCGAGCGCGGCTGTGAGCACAATTGCGCCATAGGCGGCATTCATATGCGAATGGTCGTCTTCACCCTGGAAGTCGACGAGGTAAGGCCGCCCGACGCCATAGAGCGGCAATGTCATGAGTCCGTTCGCGGACACGGTCTGCACCGGCTGCGGCATGAAGGCGGCGCCATGCCGCCGGGCAAAATGGGACATGCGCGCGCCGAAGAACGTGGCGGCCGCTTTTTCCTGTTCGTCGCGGCGCAACCGGGCCGTCAGTTTCGGCGTGATGTCGTGCGACGGAAACGGTTCGGCGATGAGAAGCACCGGCGCATCGGTGAGGCCGCGCAGCCTGGACAATGTCGCCGCCGCCAGCGTATTCGCGATCTTTGAGTCGAGCAGCGTGTCGCGCCCCGTTTCGCCCGTCGCAAGCATGGCGGCCATCGCCGCCTTGATCTTCAGACCAAGGCCGCAGACGACATAGTGGTCGAACACAGGTTCGATGCGCGACAGGCCGCCGCTCGTCGCCTCCCAGAATTTTCTCAGCGCTGCGCTGCCGGCAACCAGCGCGCCGCCCTCCACCTTCGCATCGCCGGTGAGCGATGTCTTCGCGGCGAAGAACGCGATCTCGCGATCCGGATATGCGCGCAGCACATCGGGGGCGGCCGCCTTCAGCGCCGCGACATGGGAATCTCCGATGATGCAGATGCGCCTCAAACGACCTCCCCGCCCGTTGCGATGAATCCTAACTTTTTCGCCTGCGGACCTGAAGCGCGCCCAATCCGGATTTGAGCACGAATACGAGATGCGCCAACATGGCGGATCATGACCGCGCCGCCCACCCTCACGCCGGATCAACTGGCCCGTATCGACGCGGTCTGCGAACGGCATTACGCGATCGCCGACGGCATCGGCGCGCGGTTCACGGCCGCGTATGAGCGCCTGCTGCGCGACGATCCGGCCGCGGTGCATGACCGGCGGCGCGGCTATGTCGACAAGGACGGCGCGGTGAACTTCAAAAGCGCACCGGTCAAATATGCGATCGACGCGCGGACGCATATGAGCCTGAAGATGCGTTACCTTCCCTATCTCAAGGACAGCGCCGCCGCGTTCGATATCGGCGTGGGCACCGGGCAGATGTTCCAGCTCCTGCGCGACGCGCTCGGCATTCCGGTCACGGGCATCGATTCACCGGGCGCGGAGGGCGCGCTTCTGTACGAAGCGTTCCGCGACGCGCTCGGCATCCCGAACGACGTCGCCAGTTTCGATGTGACCGCCGGCGTCGATGTGCCGGTGCCGCGCGGTGCGACGGTGCTCTGCCTGTGGCCGATCTTCGACCGCGGCTGGCGCGTCGACGAACACGCCTGGTTCATGGACATGTGCAGGCGCCGTGGCGCCGAGCGCGTGATCTGGCGGTTCAACATGCTGAACGCGCCCGAGGCGATCCTGAATTTCTATCGCGACAGGATCGGCGCCAGCGCACCCCGGGACGCCGATCCGGGATTCCTGATCGCCCCGCTCTGACGGCGCGCCGGCCCGAGTGCCCAACGCTGATGCTCCAGCCACGCGAGGAACTCGATGTCCGCCGCATACCAAGCGGTGAGGTTTCTCCGGCCGGTTTCGCTCAGCGCCGTGGAAAATCCCTCCGGTGTGCGATGCGCGGCAACGGGATCGAGAGGAAGCGCCGTCTCCGATGGCAGGCCGAGACGAAACTTCAGCAACTCAAAATCCCGATCGAGCGTTTCCGTCCGCCCGATCCAGATGATGTCTTCCAGGCGGTCGCGCACATCCTCCCGCGACCCCAGCGTGTCGGCGAAACTCGTCCTGACATGCGCGATATCGTGCATGGCCTTTAGCGCGGCATCGTTTTCGTCCCCTTCGGTCAGTGCTTCCGCCAGATCGTTCGGCGTCTTGAAGCGCGCGAACGCCTCGGCCTCTTCTGCGCTCCATTTCGAGTTCAACAGAGGCCGTCCCATGCGCAATCGGCTATTGAACCCGCTTACAAAGCGATCCACCGGATTCCGAATGATAAACGCCAACCGTTCACCGGCCGGGACATCGCGCAATGTCGTTTGATGGTCGTGAATGATGAGGCTGTAGTCCTCCGCAACGGGGCGTAGCGCTGCTTTCAATGCGTTGCCGCCAGTCTTGCGGATGTGAAGAAAGTGAATTGCCCCCATAAGGAGAGGTTGCAATATAACAATCTTTGCTAGAATATATCATAAGTTGTATTTGCCTATTACTCCGTAGACGTCCCATCGCTATTTCTGAAACCACAGCACCGCTGTCGCGTCATAGATGAAATCAGCGCTCGCATTGTCGACAATGCTGGCAATCAGCGTTGTGCCATCGGCCTGATAGATGTCGCGGGTCTTGCCGCCAGACGATCCACGCCGGCTTATCTCAACCTTATGGCCATCGGTGACGTTCGTTGCGAGCAGGATGAGTTTGCGATTTGCTGTAAGGGCGGCGCTGTCACGCACGATGCGGCCCTCCGCGCGCGGCGTGTAGGTTGCGTCGGCATCCGTCGTCAATTTCTTCACCGCCGCCTGTCCGGCGTGGCGGTACGCACTCCCTGTATCGGTGGCGATTTCACCCGCACCGCCCTGCGCGTCCGAGTGATAGAACAGAGCGCCCGCTGCCGAAGGCGTCACCGCACCGGCAATCGTGGTGGATCGCGGGCGCAGTGCGCGATTCTTGTCGATCACCGGATTGGCACCGAACATCGATAGGCCATTTTCGTTGTCGAACCGTGCGACTTCGGTCAGCGTCCCGGAGCCGATGGGACACGCATACATGCGCAACTGCATGCCCACATGTGTACCGTCGACAGTTGCGGTCTCAGTCAGCATGCCCTGGACGCGCGCACCGTTTGTGAATCCTGAACCTGCAGCGCCTGTATAGGGTTGGAAATTGATGTTTCCTATCGTATCGCCGTTCGCCGCAATGGCGGGCGAAGCAATCGTGCCGCGGGCGCGGCGCAGGCTGTAGGCGGGCGCAGTCGCGCCCGAAGAGTTGCACGTCTCGACCTGATTGTTGGCGATGCCCTCGGACTGCATGTTGATCTGGCTCGACAGTCCGCCCGGCATCGTGAAATGGAGCGTATTCGCCGTCATGTAGCCCACCTGCGCGCCGGCGACCGCGAATCCGATGGCGGAGTTGGCTGTGTCGTAGAACAGGCCGCTGCTGGTGTTGAGCGCGAGCGGCGGCGCAGACGCGGACCCGTTGGGCAGCTTGACGCCCGATGCCAGTGTCAGCGCGCCACTGGTCCTGTCGATGACCATCGCGTCGGTCCATGCCGATCCATCGGGCGAGACCTTGCAATGGAAATTGTCGTCGCCGGTCAGCCCGAACTCGGCGCGGCCGGAATAATTGGTCTGATAGAGCAGCGAAGCGGTGTCGCCGCTCGCGTGCTTGTTCAGCTTCGCCTGCACGCCGCTGCCGGTATTGTCGAACAGCAGCGCGGAGGATTTCACTGCGAGCTTGTTGGTCGTATCGGCCGTCGCGTTGACGCCGAGCATCGGCAAATTCTCGAGGCTCAGGAGCGAAACGAAATCGTTCCACACCATGCCGTCGAACACGATCGGCTTGGCCTCGTCGACGACATAGGCCATCAACCCCGCGAACGGCGCATAGAACCGCCAGCCGCCGTCGAGCGCGAACGCGATGCGTCCGTCCTGTCCCGTCCAGTCGCCGGTCGCGGTGGCCTTGATGAGATATGTATCGCCGTCGCTTGGTGATGGCGGCGGCGCCGTGAGATCGCGGTCGAGAATACGCGCGCAGCCGAGCGCGTCGAGCTGCAACAGCGCTTCATTGTGGGTGACATGCTTCTGCGCCTGCGCAGCAGCCAGCAGCGGCATCCCGCTGCGCGGAGTGGTCGAGGTCATGGTGGATGTTCCTTTGTGGTATAGTGATCCTCCCCCGTTTACGGGGGAGGGGGACCGCCGAAGGCGGTGGAGGGGGCGGATGCGCGCACCAGTCCTGACATTGAAGCGCGCACGTTCACTGCGCCGCAAAATGACGCTGCCGGAAGTTCTTCTTTGGCAGAGGCTTCGCGGCGATCAATTCAAGCAGCTACGATTCCGGCGGCAGCACCCAATTGGTCCTTACATTCTCGATTTCTACTGCGCGTCGGCGCGGCTCGCCGTCGAAGTCGATGGCGCATCACGTGAACTTCAAGTTCGGCACGATGAACGACGCGACAGCTGGCTAGCGAGCGAAAATATCAGAGTGCTTCGAGTCGCGGCGCGGGATGTGCTGCGCGACGACACACTGGAGGGCGTGTTGTCTCTTATCGAGCAAGCGGCCGCCCCCTCCACCGCCTCCGGCGGTCCCCCTCCCCCGTGAACGGGGGAGGATCAAGTGAACGCAATTTCCGCCGCCGCAACTTCGCCTCGCCCATACGTCGCGGAGAGTTGGTAGACGCGGAAGCGGAACGGTGATGGAAGGCCGGAGGGGAAATCGGTTGCGATGGCGGTGGCGGTGTAGGTGAACGAAGGCGATGTGATCGTCTCTGTACGGATGACATCGCCGGAGGCGTCGAGGATTTCGAGGTCGTATTTTTCGAAGTCTTCGCCGAGGGGCACTTCGGTCTGGTCCCAGCTGTCGCCGCCGATGCGGGTGCGGCGGATCCAGTTCAAAACAAGATCGCCGCTTTGCCACACGGCGCTCAGCTGCACGGGCGACAGCGGACGCAGGCCCACGCCTTTGAATTGCAGCGCCGCGCCCTGATAGGCGGGGTCGGAGATCGGTTTGCCCTGCGGGCCCCAGAGGTAGTTGAAGGGCAGCGCATACTGATCCTGCGTCAGCGCAAGCTGCTTCTGCGCGCCGTCGATCAGCACCACGCGTGCGCCACTCGCTACCGGATCGCGTATCGCGCCTTCGGTTCCGGCTTGCCCGCGCAGGAGTTTCGTCAGCCGCCACCGTCCCGGCGCGACGAGCGTCGCGGACGCATATTGCAGCACTTCCCAGTCGCCATCCGCGTTCTGTACGCAGAGCACATTCGCGCCGCCGAGCACGGAGAGGTCGTCGCGCGATGCGCACGCGCCGTTATAAAGCTTGATCTCGAGCGTGTTACCCTCGTCCCAGCACCACAGCGGTCCGGTATTGAAATCACTCGTCGTCTCTCCGATGACCGCCGGAATGGCGAGCGTCGTGTCGAGCGCGTAGTTTGAATCGCTCGCGCTTTTCAGGACCAATTCGGCGCCCGGCCACGGATTGGCAAACGCTGCCGCTGTCGGCGCCCACGGGATCTCTGTGCCGGTGAGCAGCGGCAGATCCAGGAACACGACCAGCGCGCGGCCGGGGAATCCGAAATCTGCGCTGCTCGCGGGCGCACGCGACGGGCCGACGATGTCGTCATAGATCGACGGATCGGTGGAGACCGCCTGCATCTTGCGTGCGCCGGCATCGTCGATCTCGGTCAGGCGCAGCCGCCGCGTGCGGCCGCCCGCATCGAGCAGCACTTCATCGGTTGGATCGAGCGCGAGGGCCGATGGCGGCAGCGCGAAGGTTGCGCTTTCGCGCATCGTCCACGCATCCATCAGCAATCGCTGCCCGATGCCGATGGCCTGCCCCTGATCGAGCACCAGCGAAAGCGTCGCACTGACGATGTGATCGGACGAACCGGCGAGCCTGCGCGCCTCCACCACCGCCTGGCGATAATCCGCATCGGCGTCGATGTAAGCGATGCGCGAAGCGAGCGGCAGATCGGTTTCCTGCGCACGCTCGAACGAGAACCCAAAGCCGGGATCGCCATCGGGCATCACGACATCGCCTTCCCCGTAGCTGGCCGGGTTCGGTTGCCCGCGCATGACGAAGCGGATGACGCCTTCGCTCTCCACCGCATCGAAACAGTACGCGGTGGCGAGCGGCGCGATGGCGTCGCGCGGGCTCATCGTGTCGGTGACAGCAAAGCCGGTGACGAGACCGCTTAGGTCCGACACATCGTAATCGGTGAAACCCGCGTCTTCGCACAGGCTGGCGACGAGATCGGCGAGTTGCACCGCGCCGAGGCGTCCGTTCAGCCAGTGGCCATATTGATAGTCCGCCGCGTCGCCCCAGACGTCGGCACGCGCGGGAAAGAATGGGAACGGCCGCGCATCCCAGCACCAGGCGAAGATGCGCGAGGCCGCAACCATCGGTGCGCCGTACACCGTCGACACCGGATTGTTCGCGGCGTCGTTCCAATATTCGAAATGCGCCTGCAGGAACAGGCGCTGGATCAGATCGTCGCGCTCGCCGTTCGAGTAATACGGCACCGCGCTCTCCGACGATTTCGGGTCGAAGAATACGTTCGGCTCGTTCGCGCCCTTATCGATGGCGGGGCAACCGAGTTCGCAGAACCAGATCGGCTTCGATTGCGGTGTCCACGCGGTCGGCGATCCGCTTTCGCTGCCGCCGGCGCGATCATAATGCGCGTTCGACCACCAGTTCTTTACATCTTTCGCGCGCCATACCCACGGCTTGCCGAGGCCGTCGGTGATCGGTGTGCGCGTCTGTGTGTCGCGATCCGCCGGCGAGGCGTAATACCAGTCGAAATCTTCGCCGCCCGTAATGTTGCGCGTCAGATAATCGAGATCGTGGATCGAGGTCGGGCCGTTCGCCGCGTCGTAATCGAGACCCGCCGTGCCGTCGCGCCAGTCGGCGAGCGGCATGTAATTGTCGATGCCGACGAAATCGATGTTGGTATCACTCCACAGCGGATCGAGGTTGAACAGCACCGCGCCCGGCGCATCGCCGGTCTGGTGGTTGTTGTATTCCGACCAGTCGGCCGCATAGCCGATCTTCGTATCGGGCCCGAGGATCGCGCGCACATCGGCGGCGAGCGTCTTCAGCGCCGCGACGCTCGGATAATCCGTGGCACTCGACCGCACACGCGTCAGACCGCGCAACTCCGATCCGATCAGGAACGCGTCCACCCCGCCGGCATCGGCGCAAAGCTGCGCGTAATGCAGCACCATGCGCCGGTAACCCCAATCGCCGTTGAAGAACGCATCAACCTGATCCCCAGCCGCGCTCGTCTTGTCCGGCGATCCGCTCACGCCCGGCGCCGGATCGCAGGTGATGCGTCCGCGCCAGGGATAGGCGCCCTGCCCGCTCGCACCTGTGTAGGGATCGGTGAGCGCGTTGCCGGCCGCGATGTCCATGAACAGGAACGGGCACAGCATCACGGCGAGCCCGCGCGCTTTCAGATCGGCAATCGCAGCGGCGACGCTCTCATCCGACGGCGTGCCACCATAGGCGGGGATGCCGTTCACCTGGCTCACGACATACGCATCGCCGCGCGCGATGCCATCGACGCTCCAGGCTTCGGGATAGGTATTCTTCTGCGCAATCTCGACGCCGGGTTTGATGAGGCACTGATCGCAGCGCAGATCGTTTCCGAACCAGCCGACGACCAGCGACACCGCCCCGAGGTTCGGCGCCAGCGCCTGGAGCTCATCGAGCGAGGCTTTCATGTCGGTCTCGCTCGCGGAGTTGTGCGCGTTCTGCGGCACGGTCGTGCCGTTGCCGTCATCGGCGGTGACGACCTCGGTTGCATAGACGAACTCACCCGCACCGGGGATCAGCGCGACCGCCGGCAGAAGATTTTCCAGCGCATCCGGATCGGCGTCGCTGAGCGCGCGGATCACCTCGAACTGCAATTGCGGGATGCGGTTGCCGAATTGCGCCAGCGGCATGTCCTCGAAGACGATATAGGCCAGCCCGCGATAGGCCGGCGTGTTCGCCTCGCCTTCGGTTTCGACGATGAGCGGATCGAAATCCTGCGTCTCGTCGCCGGGATAGAACCGCGTCGTGAATTGTGTGATGTCGATCGGGTTGCCGTCGGCCCACACGCGCCCGATCTTCGCGACGCCCCCTCCACCGCCTGACGGCGGTCCCCCTCCCCCGTGAACGGGGGAGGATCCCGCACAAAGGCCAACCGCGAACGAGATCGAATAGGAGTATTCGGTGTCGGTGACGGTCGCGCCGCCGGCGCCCTTGCCCCCATCATGCGTCTTGGTGGTGGTGACCGTCTCCTTGAACTTCGTCGCCCACAGCAACTGACCCGCCACGCGCACGCGGCCATAGAGGCGCGGAACAGGCGCGCCCTCGGTCGAGCTCTGGATGCTGGTGTCGGTGAGGCGCGGGCCGGTGCGTTTCACGCTTTGACCCGGCATCAGCAGCGAGTCGATCTCGCTGCCGACCAGCGCGCCGATCGCGCCGCCGATCTGCGAACCCGCAATCGTGAGCCCGAGGAACGCAACGTCGCCGATCAGCGACGCGCCAAGCGCCGACCCAACGGCGCCGAGAACAAGTCCTGCCATGTGAGATGTCCGTCAAAAAGCAAAACGGCGGCCGAGGGGCCGCCGTTGAGAGAATTCGATGGTGATGCACCCCTACGGCCTTATGCCGAACATGGCGTATTCCTCTGCGACCTTGGGATAGGCGGTTTTCGCGGCCGCGATGTCTGCGTTGCCGAGGTCCGTTTGGCCCATATGCAGGTTCGCCAATCCGCGAATATAGAGCGCGCCGTCGAACTTCGGATCGATGCGGAGCGCCTCGTCACAGTCTCCAATCGCCAAGGCCAGATCGCCTTTGCGGTAACGCACCAGGCAACGCGAATAGTATCCCCATTCATCCTTGGGAGCGATCCGCAGCGCATCGTCGCAATTCGCGACCGCAACGTCGAGCTGCTGGTTGAGCATTCCGCGGATCCGGCACGCAGTCCGCAAAACATACTCGTTTTTTGGCGTCTTTTTGACGAAGGCGTCCAGCATCTGCATCGGCAGCGCCGGCGATTCCCCGAGCTTCGCGGAATCTTCGGCGAATTTTGCCCATGCAACGGCAGATCCAAGTTGTTTCTTCAGGACCTCGACCAGCGATGCCTGCGCGTCCTTGTATTTGCCCAGCCGCTCCTGCGCGACGGCCATCGTGAGATAAGCCTGAGGGACGTACTCATCGAGTCCGCCCTGCCCGGCCACACGGCTGGCAATGCCGTTTTCGCAAGCCCGAACGATGTTCTCCGCCGGCACTTTGTCGTCCTGCACGCAATCGGCGATGTGGTCTCTGTCGTATTGGGCGTGTGCCGGCGTCGCGGCAAACCCGATCAGCGCGGCCAACACGGGAAGCAACAGTTTCATTGACCGCACCGGGCTCACGGCGTCACCCCGTAGATCGCATACGTATCCGCGATTTTCGGATCGATCGCCTTCGCCGCGGCGATGTCGGCGTTGCCCAAGTCTGCCTGCCCCATGCGCAGCTTCGCCAAGCCGCGGACATAAAGCGGATCTGCTTTGTTGCGCAAGGAATCATTGGTCACCGTGGAAAAGCGCGCGCCGTCCGGGAACAATTGCGCCGCGCGATCGCAATCCGGGATCGCCAGCGCGTATTCTCCGCGCCGGAAGTGGACGAAGCAGCGGGCGTTGAGGATGAACATATCGTCGGGTTCGATGCGCGCCGCGGTATCGCAATCGGCCAATGCCGCGTCGAGCCGTTCACCGAATGTCGCCCTTATCCAGCAGCCTGCGATTTTGTCGTCGAGAGCGTTTGGATGTTTCTTCTCCAGTCCCTCCAGCAGCGCCATGCCCACGCCAGCCGGCTCGCCGAGCTTGCCGGAGACCTCGATAAAGTGGCGCCACAGCCGATCGTCGCTCGGCCGCAACGTTATCTGGGCGAAGAATTCAGCCTGCGCTTGTTTGAATTGGCCGCGACGCTCATCCGCGAGTGCGATGTAAAAATATTCTCCTGATGTGTTGCCCCAGTTCTCCTGGCCTTTCAGCCTTAGGCCGCTCTTGCAGGCCACAATGATATTTTCCGGCGGCAAAGCGTCGTTTTCCGTGCAATCGGGATAATAGGCCTTGAAGCGTTCGATATCCGCAGCCGGCGCGATTTCCGGCGCGCAAACCGACAGCGCCCCAATCAGGATCGCGCTTCCCAAAGATTTTATCGACATCGTCCCCGACTGCTTCTAACCGCACCTACAATCTAAACACGAACGCCAATTTCCGCCACCACGATAAGGAAAAGACTTCCTCGCTCACGCGCTTGTTCTGGCGCGCATGTATCAGTGTGGTGACACTGTTCTTTTCTGCGACAATTCCGCAATGTTTTGCAGGGCCGCGAGGCGTCATGCGGAACAGGGCGATGTCGCCGGGTGCGATGTCGGGCGGCGCGATCTCGGTGAGATGGCGGTTGAGCGCGAGATACAGCGTTTCTGTGCCGGTCGCTTCCGCCCAGTCCGGCGAATAGGGCGGCGCGGCTTCGGGTTCGTCGCCGTGCAGTCCGCGCCACACGCCGCGCAACAGGCCGAGGCAATCGCAACCTGCGCCTTTCACACTCGCCTGATGCACATACGGCGTGCCGATCCACTGGCGTGCGATAGCGACGATCTCT
>DATJUS010000053.1:0-20020 GCA_035502175.1 Rhizomicrobium sp. | reverse complement strand
CAATCCACTGAGCCCAATAACCTGCCTATAATCCTGAGGCAAATAGGGCACCGTTCGGCTACCGCTTTTCCTGGTCCAAAATGGCTGCGGCAGATCCATGTCGATCGGCTTACTCCCATCTTCAGGCGTCACGCACAATCTTCCGTACAGGTTCGTTTGAACATAATAGCGAATTCGCAAGCCCTCCAGAATCCGCTCAAATTCACCCAACGCCCTTGACGCCGCCTGTTCGGCGCTCAACGTCCTCACAGGAACGCGCAGTCCGACAAGGATCAATTCTGGTCCTTGATGCTCTTGGAATATAAATTTCGGCCAAAGCTTCGATCTATCGAACTTGGTTCGCGAAATCACTGCAGGGGTAAGGCTGCAGCTGACAACAAACTCTCGTTCTTCCCGGTCGGGAAGTGTCGCCTGTCGGATCAGTGCCGCAACAGCAGGTACGCTGTTCAAGTTGGACGAAGTTCCAAGATGATGCTGAACCGATTTTAGAGCCATTGAAGCTCTAAATCGCTCGCCGTGGCCATCGTCAGAGATTTGCTCAGCAAGCCGTCGAGTAAGAAAGGCTGCCGCAGAATAGTTCGAGTCGCTCAGCTCCTCAGCGATACGAAAAGACAAGTGTTCAACGACCGAAGGCACAATATCTTGTTTCATGGTCTTCTCGAACCACGCCATCCATTCGTTCCGCCACTTTGACGGTTCGACCTTGATTTCATCCGGGGGCTGAGGAATTGACGGTATGGACCTTATCCATCTGAGAGATGAATGAAGTTCCTTCTTTAGCAACTCTCTTATTGCAGCAGAATCACCTTCATTGGTTCGCAACGCCGTCTCACATAGAGATCGCAATCCCAGCGGTCTCGCTCGCCAAAATCCATGATTGGTTTCCAAGTGCAGAAACAACCAGTAGTCCAGCCAAAACCCGATAGCTCGAGGTGTCTCCAGCCGCATTGCGAGATGTTCTTTTCTGTAGATCCACATCGGACAAAGCACCATTGTTCGCTTGAGTTGAATTTTCTTTTGAAGAGAACGCGACACCAAGCGCTCTACGTTTCGTTAGTGCCCATCATCCGACCAGTGCGGCGGGTCGGTCATGAGTTTGATCACACCGAAGCTGCGCCCGACATCGACCAGCACCTGGTTGGATCCGCTGCGCGGCGGCATTGTGATGCTCCGTTCCTGGCCGTTGAAATCGCGGATCGGGAGCGTGCCGTCCCAGGAGATCGTCATATCGATGGCGCGGCGTTGTGTATGACGGCTCGCGAGCGCCGCGGGAAATCTGATCTCATAGGCAGATTTCATCGCCGCGGCCGCCATGCGCGCATCGGCAACATCACCGCTGTGGCTCCAGTCGATATCGACAGCCGGCATCTGCGGAACGGCGGACGGGTCCTGACCGGAATCCGCGATCATGCAGCACCAATGCATCAGATAGGCGCGCTGCGGCGGCCTGTATGTCGCGCCGATCGAGACTTTCGCGCCACCACGTTCCATCGCGGAGATGAACGCGAGCACGCGGTCGCGAAACGCCGGCAGCAGATCGTCTGGCGATACACTGGTCGGAAATCTTGCACACCACGCGACGCCTGACGGCTCGGACATCGAATCTTCCCCCGATGCTCATTCTACCATGGCTTGCAGAATTTCGAGACAGGCAATCGCTAGCCGCGCAAATGATCCAGCATCGCCGCCAGGACGTCGGAATAATCATCGGTCCAAACGCGGATCCCATCGGTGGGTGCAATCGGCTGCCATCCCTTGCCGAGCGACAGGGCCTGGAGGTCAGCTCTCGACCGTGCGACCACAACCACCTCTGACGCAAACCAGCGCTCTTCGGGGACTTGATGTCGATCGATCTTGATGTCGCTCGCGAGCCCGTTCGCAGCAGCGGCAGCAGCGGCGACATTCTTGAGTTCCATGCTGCGATTGGTGATGTGGATCGCGATCACGCCATGCGGCGCGAGCTTCGATACATACACCGCCATCGCTTCGCGCGTCAGCATATGCACGGGAATCGAGTCCGACGAGAACGCGTCCAGGACAATGAGATCGAAACCAGGCTTCGCGGCCTTCAGGTTCAGGCGCCCATCGCCGACAACAACATGCGCATGCGGGGCGCAGCTCGTCATGGTTCGAAACAACGAAGGATTTTCCGCGATCTTCACGACCAGCGGGTCGAGTTCGTAGAACGTCCAGTCTTCGCCGCGCCGCGAATAGCAGGACAGCGCACCCATGCCGAGGCCCACGGCCGCAACACGATGCAGCGTGCCCCCGGCGCGACGCCGTGCCGCTTCGACCGTCTCGCCGATCGGCCCGCCGTGATGGTAGTAGGTCAGAGGCTCCGGCCTGCCTGAGATCGGGGCGCCGTGTGCGTCGCGAATGCGTTCCGCGCCGTGCGTGGTGGTTCCGCTATAGAACAGCCGGAACATGCCATCCTGTGAGACCACCACCGAATAGGCGCCATAGAAGGAGCGTGCGCGCAGCACCGCATGCTGGGCCGGGTTGTAGAGGTTCGCGACCATAAAGAGGACCGCCGTAAAGCCCATCAGGCGGATGGGGTACCTCGAGAAAACGATGATCGCCATCGCCATCACGATCACGGCGCACCCGAAATATTCCAGGCGTAGGGGCAGCGACAGAATGAAGATGGGGGCGATCAGGGCCACTGCGAGAAAGAGCACGAAAACGCTCTCGTGCAGCCATTCCTTACGGGTCAGGGCGAGAATGTTCGGTCGCGCGAGGACCGCGGCGAAGATCAGGATGGGATATTCGATGACGGTATTGAAAAGCTGCGGCGCGGCCAATGCGGCGAAGCATCCGCCAATGACGCCGCCCAGCGACATCCAGGCATAGAATTGCGTCAGCTGATCGGGACATGGTCGCTGTTGATACAGCCTCGTGTGGCAGACCATCGCCGCGACGAAGAATGCAAGAAGGTGCAGCGGCAGCGAGATCGTCCACGGCATGTGCCCCGCCCAGACGAACAGGATTGCCAGCGCGGCCACGGTCACGGGCTGAAGCGCGAGCATCGCTTTGAACGGCAACAACGGCTTGTCGGTGAAGGCGAACACGAACGTCAAAAGATAGAGCGCGAGCGGGATCAGCCACAGGAACGGCGCCGATGCCACATCCGTTGCGATATGCGCGGTGACGGCGACGAGCAGACCCGATGGGATCAGGCCGAGGCAAACCCAACCGGCGCGTGTCCGCCAGGTGACGTTGCTGCGTACAGAGGTGACGTGCGCGATAGCCGAGGATCTCGCGCGCGTCAGCGCAGCACAGGCCACGATTCCAACTACGAGTACCGCGTATCCAAACGCCCACAGCGTTGACTGAAGCCGCAACCCCAACCCAGGCTCAATCAGGAAGGGATAGGCTAGCAGCACGGCGAAGGAACCGGCATTGGACGCCTGATAAAGGAAATACGGATTGTTGGCGCGCCCATCGCCGGTCTGCGCAAACCATGCCTGCAACAGCGGCCCATTCGCCGCCACGGCAAAGAATGGCAACCCCATAGACACAAGAAACAGACCGATCAGCCACAGCGCGATGCCATGCTCCGGCGGATCGTGGAAGAAGCCCGAAATTCCGATCGGCAGGGCGAACGCCGCGACACACAGCACACCGAAATGGATGAGCGCCGCCGTCCGCGCGCGGAACATGCTGGTCAACAGATGGGCGTAAACATAGCCGGTGAGCAGCAATCCCTGGAACACCACCATGGCGATGGACCAGACCGCCGACGATCCGCCAAGGATGGGCAGCACCATCTTCGCAAACATCGGCTCGACGCAGAAAAGAAGCGCGGCGGAGAGAAAAATCGTTACCGTATACAGACCGACGACGGCCCAACCGCGCCGTTCCGTCACGCTGCCGATATCGGAAATCTCAGTGGTGGCCATGGGAACCCTGGAGCAACGCTCAGGGTAGCCGCGGTACGGTTAAGCAGGGATTACAGCGCTCTATAGCGGAATATTGTCGTGCTTCTTCCAGATCTGCGGGATCTGCTTGTTCTTGAGCATCCGGAGCGCTCGGGCGACGCGCCAGCGCGTGGAGTGCGGACGGATGACGTCGTCGATATAACCGCGTGAAGCGGCAATGAAGGGATTGAGGAAGCGGTCTTCGTATTCCTTGGTGCGCTCCGCGATGGCTTCGGGGTTGCCGCGTTCGTTGCGGAAGATGATCTCCACCGCGCCCTTCGCGCCCATCACCGCGATCTGCGCGCTGGGCCACGCATAGTTCACATCGGCGCGCATGTGCTTGGATGCCATGACGTCATAGGCGCCGCCGTAGGCCTTGCGCGTGATGACGGTGACCTTTGGTGTCGTCGCTTCGGCATAGGCGAATAGCAGCTTCGCGCCGTGCTTGATGATGCCGTCATGCTCCTGCGCCACGCCGGGCAGGAAGCCGGGCACATCCACGAACGTCACGATCGGGATGTTGAAGCAGTCGCAGAAACGCACGAACCGCGCGGCCTTGCGGCTGGCGTCGTTGTCGAGCACGCCGGCCAGAACCATGGGCTGGTTGGCAACGAAGCCGACGGTCGAACCTTCAAGCCTGCCGAACCCGGTGATGATGTTCTTCGCGAACGCCTCGCCGATCTCGAAGAAATCGCCCTCGTCCGCAACTTTCAGGATCAATTCCTTCATGTCGTAGGGCTTGTTCGCGTTCTCCGGCACCAGCGTGTCGAGCGACATTTCCTGGCGATGCGGATCATCGGTCGTCGGCCAGTGCGGAACCTGATCGCGGTTTGACAGCGGGAGGAAATCCATCAGCCGCCGCATCTCTTCCAGACAAACGACATCGTTGTCGTAGGCGCCATCGGCGACTGCGGATTTCGTCGTGTGCACCTTCGCACCGCCGAGCTGTTCCGGTGTCACGTCTTCCTGCGTCACCGTTTTCACGACATCCGGCCCGGTGATGAACATGTAGGACGTGTCGCGCACCATGAAGATGAAGTCGGTCATCGCCGGTGAATAGACGTCGCCGCCCGCGCATGGGCCCATGATCGCACTGATCTGCGGCACCACACCGGATGCGAGCACGTTGTGCTTGAACACCTCGCCGTAACCCGCGAGCGACGACACGCCTTCCTGGATGCGCGCGCCGCCGGCATCGAGCAGGCCGATCACCGGCGCGCCATTCTGCATCGCCATCTGCTGGATCTTCACGATCTTCTGCGCGTGCGTCTCCGACAGTGAGCCGCCGAACACGGTGAAGTCCTTCGCGTACACATACACCATGCGACCGTTGATCGTGCCCCAGCCGGTCACCACGCCATCGCCGGGGATAATGGTCTTGTCGGCGTCGAAATCTTTGTTGCGATGCTCGATGAACATGTCGAACTCCTCGAAGGAGTCCGCATCGAGCAGAAGCTCAAGCCGCTCGCGCGCCGTGAGCTTGCCGCGCGCGTGTTGCGCCTCAATGCGGGCCTTGCCGCCGCCCAGCCGGGCACGTTCGCGGCGTTTCTCAAGTTCCGTAAGGATATGCTTCATGGCCCGCTCAGATGGTGATTTGGAGGCTGAGACTGTGGGCACCGGCCCCCTTGGTCAAGGGCGTGAAAGGTCCATAAACCGGGCCGCAGTGGCCAGTTCCTGCTCCAGCCGTTTGGCCCTCGCCTCGGCCTCGGAATCGAGACCCCATTTCTCCGCCTGGAAGCGCTCGTCAATCTGGGATAGCGCGAAGGCCTCCTCCGCGGAGACCCGCTTGTCGATAACCGCGAGCCCCAGAACAAGCGAACCGCAGATCGACGCTATGACATGCAACGCCGACAGCGCGAACGGATCGAGCGCCTCAACGGCCTTGCGTAACGCCGCGATGCTGGTTTCGGGTTGCGCGACAGAGGTGATCCCTTTGGCCGGGATCAGCGGCGCGCCATAACGTTCCGCCGCCCAGTCAAGTAGCGGATCCCACGCCTCACTCTGACGGCGCACCAGCTCAGCCGGCGCATCGGTGCGGTAGCAGAGATGATCGTGTTTCGCGAAACCCGCGATCTCGGCCACAACCTCTTCGCGACGCGGCGTCACGCCGTCAATAGCCGTGTTCGCGAGCTTGGTAAGCGGCATCGACTGCGCATCGATCTCGTCGCCTTGCGCACGCCATTCTTCCGCAATCGCTTCGGCAAGTGTATGCGCCGGCAAATCGAGCGCCGCGCCGCGCGGGGTTTTAAGCGGCCGACCATCGAGAAGAACGGCGTTGCCATCACCAACGGAAACGCTCTTGTAAAAGCGCTTCATTTTTTTTTCTTTGACTTACCGAGCATACGCGCCGCCTCATTGGCCTTCACGGGATCGCCGTGAAGGCGCTTCGGCACCCGCGCGCGCAGCGCATCCGGCATGCCGTCATGCGGACCGAGCTTGTGTTTGGGATGATCGGCCCAATAGCCCTCGCCGATTTCCTTGTTGTACTTCTTGTGGAAGGAATAAAAGAACTGGTTGACCAGACGCGAACGTTCGCCGCCGACGATCACGACGACGTCTTCGTCGCTGTTGTTGATGATCACGTGCGCGATGCCCGTGCCGCCGGCCCAGCCGATGAAATCGCCGGCGCTCATTGGCGTGATATGACCGTCGTTCCAGGCGTCGACCTTGCCTGACACGATAAAGATGAACTCGTCCTCGTCACGCTCCGCGTGCGGCCAGCTTGTGCGGCGGCCGGGTTTCAGAACCTGCACACGCATGCCGATGCGCGAGAAGCGCGCGCGGTTGTCGTAGCGCGCATTGAGAACAAGCTGTTCGTCGCTGTTCGGATAGTGCCCCGCCTTCTTGGTCAGAAGTTCGCGCCAATGCGCGACAAACTCGGGCTTACTTTTCTTGCGTCCGACATTGCTGCCCGGCTCGCCGTTGTTCGGGCCAAGCTTGTGCTTCGGCGCCTCGGCCCAGAACATGTTCATCTTGCGCAGATTTTCCGCACCCGACGGGTCGAGCGGATGCGTCGCCCGGCTGTTGCGGCGGAACGCTTCGGTCATCACGAAGACGCGCACGTCCTTGTTGGTGTTGTTGATGAGCGTGTGTGCCAGACCCGTGCGCGCGTTCAACGTGACGCCGTCGCCTTCGCTTAGCCTGTAGAGATGGCCGTCGGCCCACAGATCGGGGGCGCCTTCAAGCACGAAGCAGAAGATCTCCAGATCGTCCATCGCCATCGGCGGATAGCCGCGCCGCCCCGGCGGGATGCGCAGATGCGCGACGCGGAAATGATTGATTCCGGTCGCTGCCGACAGCTCCGATGCAAAACCGAAATCCTCCGCGGCCTGCGGCGGTGCGGCGGGCGCCTCGATCTCGCGCCAGCCAGTGATGAAATTCGGACGTTTCGTGTTCATCGTTTCTTGCTCTTTGCAAAGTGATCGCGGGCATCATCGACATCGAAGCCGAGAAGTTCCCAGGACTTCTGCATATGGTCGGACAAAGGCGCGGTGACAACAAGTCTTCCGCCATCGGGCCGTGCAATATCGATGGAACGGGCATGCAGATGGAGCTTGTCGGTGATCGCGCCTTTCCCCCGCGCGGCCTGCGCGCCATATTTGAAGTCGCCGACAATCGGTGTTCCCAGCGATGCCAGATGCACGCGGATCTGATGCGTGCGCCCGGTGACAGGTTTCGCCGCCACCCACGCGAATTCGTCGCCTGCATGGTCGATGACGGCGTAGTCCGTGATCGCGTATTTGGCGCCGTCAGACTCCGATACTTCCATGCGCTCCGCACCGCGCCCGCCTTCTTTCGCGAGCGCCGCCTTGATCGTGCCGCGCTTCTGCTGCGGCACACCACGCGTCAGCGCCCAATAGACTTTCGAGGCATCGCGCTGCGCCAGCGACCGCGCAAGCGAAGCGGCCGCGGGAACCGTCCGCGCGACCACGAGAACACCGGACGTATCCTTGTCGAGACGATGCACCAGGCGTGGCCGCTGGTTCTTCTCGAAGGCGAGTTGATCGAGCATCCCGTCGACGTGCCTTGTAATGCCGCTGCCGCCCTGCGTCGCGAGGCCCGACGGCTTGTTGAGCACGATCACCGACTTGTCCATGTAGAGGATCATGTCCTGCAGCGAGAGGCCGCCGGTATCGCGCTTGGGCTCGGGACGCGGCTTCTCTTCTTCTTCGACCGGCGCGTTCACCACCTGCGGCGGCACGCGCACCTCCTGCCCCACCGCCACACGGTCTGCCGCCTTCGCGCGCTTGCCGTCGAGGCGCACCTGACCCGTGCGCAGAAGCTTCTCCAGCCGCCCATGCGTCAGCGCCGGATAACGGCGCTTGAACCAGCGGTCGAGGCGGATGCCGTCCTCGTCGGCGGAAATGGAAACGGTAGCGGCGCTCATGACAGCCTGTGTTGACGGCGTGGGGTGCCTCCCCTAGCGTCGGATCAGGGGATGGGGTTCCCCCTTTAACCGCCGGATGGCCCGAAAACCAGATGGCTGATGACTCCTACCGCAGCAAACCGCGGCAGGAGTCTGTCTTCCCGACACCCGCCGCAAGGCGGGTTTTTCGTGCCCGCCTCGAAACGAGGAACGCCGCATGTCTTTCGTCACCTGTCTTTATGTGATCGCCGGCGGAGCGCTGGGCTCGCTGGCGCGCTATGCGATTTCGGTCTGGGCACTGCCCGTAAGCCGCGATCTGCCCTGGGGCACGATCGGCATCAATATCGCCGGCTCTTTCATCATCGGCTTCTTCGGCACGCTGACGCTCGCGCAGGGCCGCTACCCCGTGGCCGAGAACATCCGCCTGTTCGTGATGGTTGGGTTCTGCGGCGGCTTTACAACCTTCTCGTCCTTCAGCCTCCAAACCCTCGATCTCATCCGCGGCGGCGCGATGGCACGCGCGGGCGCGAACATTGTGTTGTCGGTCGCGCTGTGCGTGGCCGCCGTAGCACTTGGCCATTTCATCGCTGCGCAGGTGAACGGACACGAAGCGCAAGTCGCACAGTTGCCGATCGAAGAAGAGTCCGGCATTCGCGACGGTTAGGAGAAAATATGATCTCGAGAAGCGCCGTTTCTTTAGCGACCGCCTTGATCTTCACCGCTGGCGTTCCCGCTCGTGCGACCGATGCCCCGATGTTCGGCGCGTTCAAAAAATTCTGCATCGATACCAAGATGGACGTGGATGCAATGCGCGTCGCACTTGGGACCTCGGGCGGAACGCGCACGCCAATAACGAACATCCCGCCGGATTTTCCGGGACAAATGAACGAGTTCTGGGACCTGCCATTCGCAGGCCAGGCCCTGCGCGTCTTCCTCAGCGCCGGTCTCGACCCAGGCAACGGCTATCGGATAAAGCCGACCTTGATGGCGTCCTGCTCGGTCGCCGTGCAACACATGGACGCTGCCAGCATAGCGGCTGTGAAAAAATGGGCTGGTGTGCCACCGTCAAACGGCGATGTTGTCCAGACTTACGATTTTTACGACGATGGCGGCGTTCACAAGGCTATGCCGAACCGCGGTGACAAGGCTTACTACGCCCTGATTGCTATTCATCCGGATTACAAGCTGTCAGTTCCACAGAAAGCCAGAGATTACGAAACAATTGCGCTGATGCGCTGGCAAGCGCCGCCAAAGCGCTAAACTCCGCCGGGTGTCGCTTTTCTTGCCCTGAGCTTCGACCAGTATTCCAGACGCTTGGCGATCTCGCGTTCGAAGCCGGTTTCGCGTGGGGCGTAGAGCGTTTGACGCTCCATATCGTCGGGAAAATAATTCTGACCGGAGAAGCCATCTTCCGCTTCATGATCGTATTCGTAGCCTTTGCCGTAGCCGAGGTTCTTCATCAGCTTGGTTGGCGCGTTGAGGATGTGCGCGGGCGGCATCAGGGAGCCGTATTCCTTGGCCGCGCGTTTGGCCGCGCCGAGCGCGGTATAGACCGCGTTCGATTTTGGCGCCGTCGCGAGATAGATCACTGTCTGCGCCAGCGCGATCTCGCCTTCGGGAGAACCCAAAAAGTCGTAGACATCTTTCGCGGCCAGCGCTTGCACCACGGCTTGCGGATCGGCGAGGCCGATGTCTTCCACCGCTGCACGCACCAGCCGCCGCGCGATGTAGAGCGGCTGCTCGCCACCGACCAGCATGCGCGCCAGCCAATACAGCGCCGCATCGGGATCACTGCCCCGGATCGATTTATGCAGCGCGGAGATGATGTTGTAGTGCTCCTCGCGGCTCTTGTCGTAGAGCGGCGCCCGTTTCTGCACGACCGTGACCAGCCCGGCAGGATCAAGCGGCTTCACCGTCTTCACCGCCGCGATTTCTTCCACGAGGTTGAGAAGATAGCGCCCGTCTCCATCGGCCATCGCGCGCAACGAGGCGCGCGCATCGTCGGTTAGTGGCAGCTTCGCGCCGTAGTGTGTTTCAGCACGCTCGATCAGCAACTCCAGCGCAGCATCGTCGAGACGACGCAGCACCAGGACCTGCGCGCGCGACAGCAACGCACCGTTCAATTCGAACGACGGGTTCTCCGTCGTCGCGCCGACGAGGACGATGGTGCCGTCTTCCATCACCGGCAGAAACGAATCCTGCTGGCTGCGGTTGAAGCGGTGGATCTCGTCGATGAAGAGCAATGTCCCCTGCCCCATGCGGCGGCGCTGGCGTGCGGATTCGAACGTCTTCTTGAGATCGGCGACGCCGGAAAACACCGCCGATAGCTGGTCGAAATGCAGCTGGAACGCGGTCGACAGCAACCGCGCGATCGTGGTCTTGCCGGTGCCCGGCGGCCCCCAAAGGATGATCGAGTGCGGACGGTTCGCGGCGATCATTCGCCCGATGGGACCGTCTGGTCCGATCAGATGATCCTGTCCCGCCACATCGCCGAGCGTCTTCGGCCTCAACCTGTCGGCCAGAGGACGCGGTGCGTCGGCTTCAAGTCCTCCGGCTTCGAAGAGATCGGTCATACGCGAGCATAGCCCGCGCCGCCGCTTCTAGCCATCAACGTTCAGCGTCAGCCTGCGACCGCCGCGATCGATGATCATGTCCCAATGGCCGTCTGCCTGTGTCAGAGCACGGTTCAGATCGCCGACATTGTGAATGGCCTGGCCGTTGACAGACCGGATGATATCGCCCGGCGCAAAGCCCTGGTTTGCCGCGATGGAGCGGCCTGCGGAAATAACCACCACACCGGTTTCCGTCGGCTCGAGCTGAAGATCGAGTGCTGCAGCCGGTGACAGGTTCTCGACACGCGCGCCGGTGAGCGGGTTGCGGCCGCCGATGGTCGTCGCCTGACGGGGCGTATCCGGCGGCAGCGCGAGCTTCACCTGCACGTCGCGAACCTGCCGATTGGACGAGACCTTGAGTGTCGGCACGTCGCCTGCCTTGTGCGTGGCGATACGATAGTTCAGCGCCTGCATGTCGTCGACCGGAACACCATCGATGGCGAGAACAACGTCCCCGACCTTCAATCCGGCCTGCGAGGCGGGGCCGCCGTTGAAGACGTTCTTCAACAGAACGCCACCCGGACGCGGCAGGCCCATGGTGCGCGCGATGTCACTTGTCACGGCCTGGCCATCCGCACCGAACCAGGCAAGCTTCACACCCCCGCTGCCGGCGCTGTCGAGAATGCGCTTGGCCATATTCGACGGGATCGCAAAGCCGATGCCGATGGACCCGCCGGAGTTCGAGACGATGGAGGTGTTGATGCCGGCGAGCTTGCCGTCTGTTGTCACCAGCGCGCCGCCGGAATTGCCCGGATTGATCGCAGCGTCGGTCTGGATGAAGAACTGATAGTCCGACGCGCTCACCTGCGTGCGCGCGAGTGCGGAGACAATACCCATCGTCACCGTCTGGCCGACGCCGAACGGATCGCCGATGGCAAGCACAAGATCGCCGACCTGAACACGATCGCTGTCAGCGAACTGGAGCGTCGGAAGGTTCTCGCCCTTGGTATCGATCTTGAGCACCGCGAGATCGGTGCGCGGATCGGCAAGCTCCACTTTGGCCTTGAACTCACGCTTGTCGGAGAGCGCGACGACGATATCGGTGCCGCCCTGGATTACGTGGTTGTTGGTCAGGATCGTGCCGTCGCTGCGCACGATGACGCCGGAGCCGAGCGACTGCTGCACGCGCTGGCGCATCTGGCCGCCACCGAAGAACTGACGGAAGAACGGATCGTTGAAGAACGGGTTGGATGGCTGCTCAACGACGCTGCGCGTGTAGACGTTCACCACGGCCGGCGCGATGCGTTTCACCACGGGCGCGAAGGTGAGCTGCACCTGCGCCATTGTTTGCGGGATGGTGCTGGGCCGCTCGGTCGCAAGATGGCTGCTGACGACTGCCTGTGCAGGCGCGTGCGCCGGCGCGGCAAAACACGTCGCTGAAAACGTCAGCGACGCCGCAAATATTCCCCCAACTCGTATCGTCCGCATTCCCGACTTTCTCCACCCACCACACGAAAACACAACTCGCGCCAACAGCGCGTTGCCGTTCAAAGCAGGTCCGTGTTTTCCCTGTTGGCTGACACGCTCGCGTTTGTACCGCCCCACGCAAACACCTTATGCCCTCGCGACGTGAACGCGCGGCCAAGGCGCAATTAAATATCATTAAGCAAAGGCTTTTGGCTGTGCAAGCGGGCGCATAAGGGAATCTACCTAAGCGAGATATACCGCGCAGAAGAACATTATTAAGGCCGGGATTTCACAGTGTATCCAACCGGACGCGTGAGTTCCGGCGGCTGTGTTGGGAACAATGCAAGAGGTCACAAACCGTATTAAGACGGCGCTGGACGCGACGCTCTTCGAGCGACGGTGCGCCCATGTGATCGACCTTTCTTGTTTTCGGGTGAGCGCTGGATCGATTTGGGGCAGCATCCAGGATGCGGTTCGGACAAAGTTCGAGACAATCCTTCGCCAAAGGCTCGCGCCGACCGACAGCTTCGAACGCATCGACGAAACACGCTACCTCATCGTGACGCCGCAAACAGCGGGCGACGACGGTGCGATCTTCGCGGTCCGTATCGCGCATGAGATGGCGATCGCATTGAACGGCCGCTGCGAGTTCACCGATCTTCGCGTGGAGACCGTCAAAAAATCCGGCCCTTCCGCAATAGCATGCAGGCCGATGCGGAGCGAAACGCTGGCGGCGCTGATCGACAAGGCGCAAATACCGGAGGTCGTGCTGCCCGCGCATTTGCGCGGCAGGCTTAGGACACAAACGTCTGATACCGAGCCGAACCGTGCGGGAAACGTGCGCCGATCTCAGCTCAGCGTGGCGCACCAATTCGAGCCCGTCTGGAACGTGCACCGGGAAGCGATATCGACCTATCTCTGCACACCGAAGACGATCGTCTCCGCGAATTCGCCGGGCATCGAACTCAACATATCGGATCTGGACCTTCGGGAGCGCACGAATGTCGAGCTCTCCTGCATTCAGACAGGCGTCAAATTCTTGAGCCGAAACCTCGAGTCGGGCGATCGCTTTCTCCTGGGTTTGCCGATTTCGTTCGAGACGCTTTGCTCCCCCTACGGACGAATGGAATTCGCCGGCCTCTGCCGCGGGCTGCCGGCGGTGTATCGGCAATACCTCGTCTTCGCGATTGTCGAAGTTCCGAGCGGCGTGACCCATTCCAGGCTAACCGATATCGGAATGGTGTTACGTCCTTTCGGACGGATCATCGCCACTGTCGCCAGTGGCTGCCGGAACTACAGCGCCTATGACGGCCATGGCTTCATGGCGATAGCTCTCGATCTCGCGCAATGCCCTCCGGATGCGGAACGCCGCCGCGCCGACATCGTGCAGGTCGCTGCCGCGGCGCGTTTCGCTCGTTTCGGCACGATGGTCATGAATGTGGAGGACAGCCAGACGCTCAGCATCGCGAACGCTGCCGACGTGCAGCTTCTGCATGGAGCCGCGATCGCGCCACCCTCGGATTCGCCACGCCGGATGACGCATCTCCCGGCAAGCAATGTGATCCCCCAGGAGGCCAATGCTGGCGCTGAGGAGTGGTTCTAAGGCCTCAGAAGGGCCAAAAGAAAAAGGGCGGCCCGAGACCGCCCTTTTCGTTTCCAAGATCAAGCGAAACGCTTACGCGTCGGCTTCCTCGGAGATTTCCACCGGGCCGGAATCCTGCCCCTTGGCGTCGACGTCGCGGTCGATGAACTCGATGAAGGCCATCGGCGCGTTGTCGCCATGACGGAAGCCGGCCTTCAGAACGCGGGTGTAACCACCGGGCCGATCCGTGTAGCGCGGGCCGATCACGTCGAACAGCTTCTTGACCTGGTCGAGATCGCGGATCTGCGCGATCGCCTGACGGCGCGCGTGCAGATCGGAGCCGCCGCGGCGCGACAGCGTCACGAGCTTCTCCATCACCGGGCGAAGGGTCTTCGCCTTCGGCAGCGTGGTCTTGATCTGCTCGTGCTTGATCAGCGCGGCCATCATGTTCGCGAACATCGCGGTACGATGGGACGAGGTCCGGTTTAGTTTACGGCCGGCATTGCGATGGCGCATGGCACTCTACCTTGAGAAAAATTAGTATTGGTCTTCGTAACGCTTCGCGAGATCTTCGATGTTCTCCGGCGGCCATCCCGGCACTTCCATGCCGAGGTGCAGGCCCATCTCCGCGAGAACCGCTTTGATCTCGTTCAACGACTTGCGGCCGAAGTTCGGTGTACGGAGCATCTCCGCCTCCGTCTTCTGGATCAGGTCGCCGATGTAGACGATATTGTCGTTCTTCAGGCAGTTCGCCGAACGCACCGAAAGCTCGAGCTCGTCGACCTTCTTCAGCAGCACCGGGTTGAACGCAAGATCGGGCTTCGCTTCTTCGGCGACGCGCTCGCGCGGCTCCTCGAAGTTGATGAAGATCTGGAGCTGGTCCTGCAGGATGCGCGCGGCATAGGCAACCGCGTTGTCCGGCGTGACGGCGCCGTTGGTTTCGACCGACAGCGTGAGCTTGTCGTAGTCGAGGATCTGGCCCTCGCGGGTGTTCTCGACCTTGTAGGAAACCTTCTTCACCGGCGAGAACAGCGAGTCGACCGGGATCAATCCGATCGGCGCATCTTCCGGACGATTGCGGTCGGCGGGCACATAACCCTTGCCGGTCGCGACAGTCAGCTCCATGCGGAACTCGACCTTTTCGTCGAGCGTGCAGAGCACGAGTTCGGGATTGAGGATTTCGATGTCTGCCATCGCGGCGATGTCGCCGGCGGTGACTTCGCCCGGACCCTGCTTGCGCAGCGACAGGCGCTTCGGACCTTCGGCATGCATGCGCAGCGCGATCTGCTTCACGTTCAGCACGATGTCGGTGACGTCTTCACGCACGCCGGCAATCGAGGAGAACTCATGCAGCACGCCCTCGATCTGAATCGAGGTGATGGCTGCGCCCTGCAGCGACGACAGCAGCACGCGACGCAGCGCGTTGCCGAGCGTCAGGCCGAAGCCGCGCTCGAGCGGTTCCGCGGTGATCGTCGCAGTCTTGCCAGCATCGTGCCCTGCTTCGATGCGGAGCTTCTGCGGCTTGATCAATTCCTGCCAGTTCTTCTGAAACATATTTTTTCCTCATCGTGTCCCGGACGCCGAGAGCGCGCGTCCATTCGTACGACGAAGGGTTGAGACAGCTCTCTAGACTTATACGCGGCGACGCTTCGGCGGGCGGCAACCGTTGTGCGGGATCGGCGTGACGTCGCGGATCGACGTGACCGTGAGTCCAACCGTCTGCAGCGCGCGCAGAGCGGACTCGCGGCCCGAACCCGGACCGGTCACTTCCACTTCCAGCGTGCGCATGCCGTGTTCCATCGCCTTCTTGCCGGCATCTTCGGCCGCGACCTGCGCCGCATACGGCGTCGATTTGCGCGAGCCCTTGAAGCCCATCATGCCGGCCGACGACCACGACACGGCGTTGCCGGTCTGATCGGTGATCGTGATGATGGTGTTGTTGAAGGTCGCCGCGACATGCGCCACGCCGACGACAACGTTCTTCTTTTCCTTCTTGCGTGCGCGACCGGCGCCTGCGGGCTTTGCCATGTTACTTCGTCACTTTCTTCTTGCCGGCGATCGCCTTGGCGGGACCTTTGCGCGTGCGCGCGTTTGTGTGTGTGCGCTGACCGCGGACCGGGAGGTTCTTGCGGTGACGCAGGCCGCGGTAGCAGCCCAAATCCATCAGACGCTTGATGTTCATTGCGACTTCGCGGCGAAGATCACCTTCGACGAGATAGTCGCGGTCGATCACTTCGCGGATCTGGATGGTTTCGGCTTCGGTCAGGTCATGGACTCGGCGGTCCGGCGAGATGCCGACCTTCTCCATGATCTCGCGCGCCTTGGCGGCACCGATTCCATGGATGTAGCGGAGGCCGATTTCGACCCGCTTCTGGGTTGGGATATTGACGCCGGCGATGCGTGCCACGGTTCTGTCCTTCGGCCTTAAGCCACTGGAATTATTAACAATTTCGTCAACGGCAAAACCCTGCCCAATCCCGGCCGGGAGCTCTTCAAAAAAAGGCCCCAAAATGCCGGATTTGACAGGAAAACTGCCGCGAGGGCGCGGATTATAGAAATCGCGACCCGCCAGTCAACTGGCTTAAAATAATGTTTCCTGTGGGATTTTCCAGCCGCAAAGCGCTCAAAAAACCGGGGCTTCGGAGGGCCGAAATGGCTTCCGCGCCGCGGGGCTGGAGACCCTGTCCACAAAAGCCGTCGTCTTTCGGATCAGGTTCGTACGCAGGTCTTGGTAGGCAATGGGATTTGGCGGTGGCCTGGCGACATCAAAATCGCTGGTTCCGTCGAGAACAGCATGCTCGTCGCAGTGGTGAACCAGGTCCAGCAGCCCGCTGAACCGGTAGCTATCGCTGGCAGCCGTGACCAGCAGAACCGGCGTCCCGAGCGCCAGGCACGGCAGGGCACAGTGCAGCTTTGTCGTGATGACGCATTTCGCGTGCGCATAGAGCGATAGCAGGTCGCTCGCGACCGCCACGCGCTCCTCGAATGAGCCCTTATGGCCGTTGTGCGAACGGACAACGACTGGGCTGCCGGTTCGGCGCTCCACGGCGGCCCGCATCCTGCCGTTCAGATTGACTGCGCAAACGTAATCGCGTCTCGCACGTGTTTCGCCGGTGCCGAGCGTCAACGTGAGACATCCCGAGAAGTAGGAATCGACGCCCTTCGCGCGCAGCAGATCGCGGGTCCACAGATCGCGTGCACCGATAGGCGCATGCGCCTTGAACCATTCCAGGTTCTCGCCGCTCAGAAGAACATCGGCAGGCCGCAAGCCTTCGCTCTTCGGCGAGACTTCGTTGCTCAGATGCATTGAGATCAGAAGGGCATCCAGAGCCGGCGCCGGCGGCCAGTTCTGCGGGCGATGCGTGAACCAGCCATTGAAGATGATCTTGCACGCCTCGGTCGCATCGCTCAGGCGGTCGCGATCGATGAGACAATCGACCGACGGCAGAAATTGCGCGGCCGCCATACTCTGTATGACATCGCCGATGTTGCGCGTGCGATAAGTGAACAGGCCGAACTTCATGGGCCGGTTTGATCCCCCCTCACCCGCATGTCATGCTCACGTCTGGCTGCATTCCCGGCTTTCATGCCCGACACTATCACGATCACCGCCGACTTCGTCCCGGATCGAAGCCAATTGCTGGCACGCGATCTCTCCTATCATCTGGGCGACCGCGAGCGCTACGACGTCCACGCAATCGAGCCCGCGACGTCATCGCACCCTGCCCCCGACGATCAATTCGTGAGCTTCCGGCTGGGCGCCAGGCGCTTCTTTTGCGGCGAGGATTTCAGGCAGCACTGCAAAATCTCAGCCGACGGTGTCACGGAGCATGGCGACGCTTTAAGCGTCATGCAGAACCGCGCCGTGTCGATGATCAATCGCGATATCGCCGATATGGATCCGGATGTCGCCTATGCGTTCGATCTGTCAGACGGCTGCCGGCACGATTACGCGGCGCATTTCGAGACCGCGAAACCGATTCCGGTTTTCCAGCATTCGCGGCTGAAGGGTGTGGCCGCGATGATCCATCCGCTGCCGGGTTTTCAGACTTTCCCGTCGCGCTATTTTCGCGACCCCGGGGATACGACTCCGTTTCTCGAGAAACAAAGCAAGATTTTCTGGCGCGGCAAGCTGACCGGCTTCATTGAAACATCGCGCGGGTACGCGCGTCCGCGCGGCGTCGCGACCGATCGAAAGCGCAGCGAGGACGAGAAGATCGCCCTGTTCCGCACACTGACGCGGTTTCGCATCTGCACCGATTTTGGCAATGACGACAGGCTCGATGCCGGCCTTGTTCCGACGAAGAACAAAGGCGATTTCTCGGTCGGCATTCCGTTCCTCGAACCGCTTTACAAGCCGCATGCGGAGATAGAAGACCATCTGCACTACCGCTATCTCCTTGCGCTTGACGGAAACGATTACCCCTCATCGCTCTATTGGATGCTCAACACCAATTCCGTTGTGATGCGGCAGGGCAGCCCTTGGGAAACCTTCGCGGACTGCTATTTCGAGCCCTGGGTTCACTACGTCCCGCTTGCCCATGACGGGTCTGATCTGATGGACAAGTTCGAATGGTGCGAGGCGCATACCGAGGAATGCCAGCGCATCAGCGCGAATGCGCGGCGGGCATGGAATGTGCTGTTCAATATCGAATATCAGATAGAGCGGCGGCGCAACGCGCTCAGAACCTACAACAGCTGGTTCAAATAGAACTCAGGACTTCGTGGCGTCGATCGCCTTGGCGATCGCGGCCGTTACCGTCTCGATCAGTGCCATGCCATCCACCGCGGTCACTTTGCCCTGAGCCCGATAGTACGGAAGCACGGCAGCGGTATCGCGGTGATATACCGTCTGGCGATTCTTCACAGTCTCGGGATTGTCGTCCGCGCGGGGTTCTTCACCCTTGGCGATGGCTTCGTTGTAGCGTTTTTCAGCGCGCGCCAGGAGCGCCGCTTCATCGACTTTCAGCTCGATGACGTGATCGATCTTGCGCTTGCGGCCGGCCAGCATCTTGTCCAGCGCTTCGGCCTGCGCAACGGTCCGCGGGAAGCCGTCGAAGATCGCGCCGAATTTGCAGTCGGGCTGGTCATAGCGCTCGCCGATGATGCCGACGACGATCTCATCGGAGACGAGATTGCCCTTCGCCATGATTGCCTCGACCTGCTTGCCGAGGTCCGTGCCGGCCTTGATCGCGGCGCGCAACATGTCGCCGGTGGAAAGCTGGGGCCAGCCGTAGTTCTGTGTGAGGATCTTGGCCTGTGTGCCCTTGCCCGCCCCCGGCGGGCCGAACAGGACGATGTTCACCTGCGGGCTCCACGAAGCTTCGCCTTCTTGATGAGGCCTTCGTATTGCTGGGCGATGAGATGGCTCTGGATCTGCGCGACGGTGTCCATGGTCACGCTCACCATGATAAGGATCGAGGTGCCGCCGAGTGCGATCGCGATTTCCGAGCGCGCCAGTTCCGGAAGCAAACAGACGATCACGAGATAGATCGCGCCGATCACAGTCGTCCGGGTAAGCACGTAATCGATGTACTCGGCCGTCTTCTTGCCGGGCCGGATACCCGGGATGAAACCGCCGTATTTCTTCAGATTGTCCGCCGTCTCCTCGGGATTGAAGACGACCGAGGTGTAGAAGAACGTGAAGAACAGGATCAGCGCGGCATACAACGACTCGTATACCGGACGCCCCGGGCTGAGATACGTCACCAGCGTCTGCACCCAGCCGGAGATGTTCGCGGCATAGAAGGTCGCGACCGTGGTCGGCATCAACAGGATGGACGACGCGAAGATCGGCGGAATAACGCCGGAGACATTGAGCTTCAGCGGAAGATGCGAGGACTCGCCGCCGAACATGCGGTTGCCGACCTGGCGCTTTGGATATTGCACCAGCAGACGGCGCTGGGCGCGCTCCATGAATACGATGAAGCCGACGAGCGCCACGAAACCGCCGAGCAAGGCGACGACCACGAGCGGGTTCATCGCGCCGGTGCGCGCAGATTCGAAGAGCTGGCCGAAATACGCGGGAAAGCGCGCCACGATACCGGCGAAGATGATGAGCGAGATACCGTTGCCGATGCCGCGCGCCGTGATCTGCTCACCGATCCACATCAGGAGCACGGTACCGCTGGTCAGT
>DATJUS010000052.1:0-11800 GCA_035502175.1 Rhizomicrobium sp. | reverse complement strand
GGGGGGCCCCGTACCCCCTCCCCGGCCTTCGGCCGGACCTCCCCCGTGAACGGGGGAGGATTTCGTTGCGCCTTTTCTCATCTCAGCCCTACTCTGCCCCAGGAATATTCATAGGAACAGATCATGTACGACCTGATGTTCAAAGACGGCCTGCTGAAGGGCAAACGCATCCTCATCACCGGCGGTGGAACCGGGCTCGGCGAGGTGATGTGCGAAGCTTACGCGCAGCTGGGTGCGGAAGTGTATATCTGCGGCCGCCGCGCGGGCGTGGTCGAAGAGACCGCCAAGCGCATCACCGACGCGACGGGTTCAAAAGTCACCGGCATCGGTTGCGACATCCGTGTCTCCGACGCGGTTGACGACATGATCGCGCGCATCTGGGAAGAAGGCGCACTCACCGGTCTGGTCAACAACGCGGCGGGCAATTTCATCAGCCGCACGAAAGATCTCTCGCCCAAGGGCTTCAACGCGATTTCCGATATCGTTTTCCGTGGCACGTTCTACACGACCCTCGCCTGCGGCAAGCGCTGGATCGCGGCGGGCGACAAGGCAAGCGTGATCTCGATCCTCACCACGTGGATCTGGAACGGCGGCCCGTTCACGGTGCCGAGCGCGATGGCGAAGGCCGGCGTGAACATCATGATCAAATCGCTCGCCACCGAATGGGGTCCGAACGGGATTCGTTTGAATGCAATCGCGCCGGGCCCCTTCCCAACCAAAGGCGCATGGGAGCGCCTGTCGCCGCAATCGAGCAGCGAAGGAAACGATCTCGCTGATGTCGGCGGACGCATTCCGATGGGACGCAATGGCAAGATGGAGGAACTGGCAAACCTCGCGACATTCCTGATGGCGGATGGCTGCGAATATCTCACCGGCCAGACCATCGCGATCGACGGCGCGCTTCATCTCGGCGGTTCCGGAAACTTCTCCGGCCTTTCGAAGCTCGGCGATGCGCAATGGGAAGCGATCTCGAAAGAGATCCGTGCCGCGAACGAAAAAGACAAAGCAAAACGTACGGCATAAAGCATTTGACTCACGCGGCGTGCGGGCGGAAGCTTCTCGCACGCTGCGGCGTCGCATTCTGCCAAGCGGAACTTGCCGGCAGGGCCGACAAGAGGAATGCGGGAGCCAGCGCGACCGGATCAACATCAACGGGAGGCTCCGCATGGAAGACACTCCGCCGGGTATAAGACCGGGGCTTCGCCACTGAGCGGAGCCACGCGCATCCTTGAAAAAGATGCGCGCCACCCACAATCGAATCTGTTGCCAGCGAGCGTGCGCTCGCATCGAAGTCTTTCTATGGACATTCCAGGAAGCGAACGCTTCCGGACAGAAAACCCCGCCGATCAGCGACGGGGTTTTCGTTTTGGCGCTAGGCCAAATCTTACAGGTCTGATAGAAAGCCATTCCCATGAAGGTGCGTCGCATCTTCAATCGTCATCGAAATCCGAACCGGGTGTCTGTCTAAGGAGGAGGGACTTCATGCGTAAATTTGTTTCCGCGGGGCTGTTCGCAGCGTCGCTGGTGTTGGGTTTGACGGCCGGCGCAAATGCGCAGGACCGTGAAGTGAAGCGTTCGGGCTCGACCTATTACGTGGATGCATGTCCGCGTCAGGCCGGCCTCGTCGCGCATTGCCTGTCCAAGATCGTCACAGACGCCAAGGGCAATCCGCTGACTTCGAAGCGCGGTGAGCGCATTTCGGGCTACGGCGCGCCGGATATCCGTTCGGCCTACAACGTCACCACGAACGGCAGTTCGTCCACGATCGTCGCGATCGTCGATGCGTTCGGTTACGACAACGCCGAAGCCGATCTGCAGGTCTATCGCACGCAATACAGCCTGCCGACCTGCACCACGGACAATGGCTGCTTCAAGAAGCTCAACCAGAAAGGCAAGCCGGGCCCGTATCCGGCGCAGAACAATGGCTGGGCCGGTGAATCCGCGCTCGACGTCGACATGGTGAGCGCGATGTGCCCGAACTGCCAGATCTGGCTGTTCGAAGCGAACACCAACTCGTTCAAGAACCTCGCGAAAGCCGTCGACAAGGCGGCCAGCATGGGCGCGCACGTGATATCGAACTCTTATGCCGGCGGCGACAGCAAGGGCGCTGCCAAGTTCGAGCCCTCGTATGATCATCCCGGCATCGCCATCACGGCGAGTTCTGACGATGCAGGCTACGGTTCTGCGACCCCGGCGGCGATGCCGCACGTGATCGCCGTCGGCGGCACGCGCCTGCTGCGCGCTTCGAACGATCGCGGCTGGACGGAAACCGCATGGACCGGCGCCGGCAGCGGCTGTTCCAAGCACTATGACAAGCCGAGCTGGCAGACCGACAAGGGCTGCAAGACGCGCATGGAAGCGGACGTTTCCGCCGTCGCCGATCCGGCAACCGGCGTTGCGTTCTATGGCCCGAACAGCAACGGCGTCTCGGGCTGGTTCCGCACGGGCGGCACCAGCGTCGCCGCACCGCTGGTCGGCGGCATCTTCGGCAACAATGGCGGCACCGTGAGCGACGCCAGCACCCTGTATGCCCACACCGCCGATCTCTACGATGTCGTCGGTGGCAGCAACGGCACGTGCAAAGCCGGCAAGAACGGGAAGAAGTCCTACTTCTGCACCGCTGTCGTGGGTTACGACGGCCCGACCGGCCTCGGCACGCCGAACGGCACGGCCGCATTCGGCGAAGCGACGAAGTAAGCAGCACAGCATCGCGCAATGACGAACCCCGCCGGGCAACCGGCGGGGTTTTGTTTTTCGCCGGGGCCGCATCGCGGCTGACACACTCCGCAGCGACGCAGTATTCTTCTCTGTCCGCAAGCAGGGAGAACCGTCTTGCTGAAGATCTGCGTGGCCGCACTCGCCGTCGCGATGGCCGTTCCGACTGTTTCCGCCCGCGCGCAGGCGGTCGAGCGATCCGGAGACACCTATCACCGCGCGGTCTGCGGCGCGGTGGCGGGCCTTGTCGCGCGGTGCGACGCGCATGTCGTTACCGACCGCCTGGGCCACGCCATCGGCCACGATCGCGGGAGCATCGCCGGCTACACACCGGCCGATCTGCGCGACGCCTACAAGATCGCGACCGGCGGCAGCTCCTCGACGATCGTCGCCGCGGTCGATGCCTACGGATATGACAACGCCGAATCCGATCTCGCGGTCTATCGCGCACAGTTCGGCCTGCCGCCCTGCACGACGGCCAATGGCTGCTTCCGGAAGTTCAACCAGAAAGGCAAGCGGAAGAACTATCCAGCACAGAACATCGGCTGGGCAGAGCAATCCGCGCTCGATCTGGATATGGCGAGCGCGATGTGCCCGAACTGCCGGATATGGCTCGTGGAGGCCGACACGAGCGGGCTCAAGGATCTCGCCGCCGCCGTCGCCACCGCGGCGCGTCTCGGCGCGCATGCGATCTCGAACTCCTTCGGCGCCGCCACGCGCGTGCCCAGGCGTCTTCAGCGCGCCTGGCGCCAACCCGGCATCGCGATCGCCGCCAGTTCGAGCGCCAGCGGTGGCGCGCAGTTTCCGGCATCGTCGCCTTATGTCACCGCGGTCGGCGGCACGCATCTTGTGCCCGACGGCAGCGCGCGCGGCTGGGCAGAGACCGCATTCGGCAGCGGCGCCTGCACCACCTACAAGAAGCCGAAATGGCAGAGCGACATCGGCTGCGCGAACCGCACCGTGGTTGATGTGGCGGCGGTCGCCGATCCTGCCACCGGTGTCGCCGTCTATGGCCCGAACAACGCGGGCCACGGCACATGGCTCGAGTTCGGCGGCACCAGCGTCGGCGCGCCGATCATCGCCGGCGTCTACGGCGCCAATGGCGGCACGGTGAAATACGGCAGCGACCCCTATGCGCATGCCGAGGCCCTGTTCGATATCACGTCAGGCGGAAGCGGAAGCTGCGACCCGGATTATCTCTGTAACGCAGGCCCGGGCTACGACGGCCCGACCGGCACGGGGACGCCGAATGGTGTGGGTGCCTTTGGAAATTGAGACTTCACCCTCCCCTTGAGGGAGGGTCGACAATTTTCTTCAAGCGCAGCGAGAAGGAAATTTCGGGGAGGGGTCGCGGAGGCGCACCATTGCCCCTCCCCGAAAACGCTTCGCGTTTTCGACCCTCCCTCAAGGGGAGGGTGGTTTAATTGAGCGTGAAATCCTTCGGGTCGGGTTTGATCGTCGCGTTCCAGTAGTCGACGAGTTTGAACGGCCAGTTCTGGCTGACGCGGCCGAGGCTATTCTTGTACCAGCTCTTCGCGTCGGGGATGCCCCATGCCATCTTTGCGTTCTCGTCGTCGACACGCTTGTTGAAGTCGTCGTGGATGTCGCCGCGCACTTCCATCGTCTTTGCCCCGGTCTCCGCCAGAAGCTTCAGCGCATTGACGATGTAGCGCACGCTCGCTTCCGAGAAGAAGATGATCGAGCCGTTGACGACGATGTTGGTGTTCGGCCCGTAGATCGTGAAGAAATTGGGAAAGCCCGGCACCGTCATGCCGAGATAGGCGCGTGCGTCGCCTTTCCAGCGGTCGTGCAACTCGACGCCGTTGCGGCCCACAATCTTGTATGTGCGCAGGAAGTCCGACGCGTGGAAGCCCGTGCCGTAGATGATTACATCGACTTCGTGCTCGACGCCGTCCTTTGTGCGCACCCCATTGGGCGTGATCTCTTCGATGCCCGTGGTGATCAGATCGACGTTGTCACGCGCCAGCGCCGCCAGATACACGCCGTTGTCGCGCACCGAACGCTTCGCGCCGAACGGATAATCCGGCGTGACTTTCTCCAGCAGATCGGGCCGCGCGGGGATCTGCTCGCGCATCTTCTCGATCAGCATCACGCGCAGCATCTCGTTCATCGGCGAGACCGAACGCGACATGTCGTTCCACGACGGATCGACCGCGATGGCATCGAGGATGCCGTCGGTCAACGTCCAGAACAGCCAGAAGCGATACCATTTGTCATAGAACGGGACGTGTTCGAGGATCCACTTTTTCCCCTCGGTGACCTTGTCGTGATAGTTCGGCGTCGGCCCCAGCCACGGCGCGGAACGCTGGAACACCAGCATCTTGCCAACCTTCGGCGCGATCTCCGGGATCACCTGGAACGCCGTCGCGCCCGTGCCGATCACCGCGACGCGCTTGCCCGTGAGATCGACATCGTGGCGCCAGCGCGCGGTGTGGAACGCCGGCCCCTTGAACGAGCCCACGCCCTTGATGTCCGGCATCTTCGGCTGGTTGAGCTGGCCCACCGCGCTGATCACCGCATTGGCAACGAGCGTTTCCTCTTTGCCGTTCTTGTCGCGAACCTTCACGTTCCATTGCGACGTCTTTTCGTCGAACGCCGCTTCGCTGACCGTCGTCTCGAAGCGGATATGCGAACGGATGCCGTGCTTGTCCGCCATGCGGCGGAAATAATCGTAGAGCACGTCCTGCGTCGAGAAATGATACGGCCACGCATGGTTCGGCTCGAACGAGAACGAATACATGTGGTTCGGATTGTCGACGCGGCAGCCGGGATAGGCGTTCTCGAACCAGGTGCCGCCGACATCGGCATTCTTGTCGACGATCGTGAACGGCACGCCCGCCTGCTTCAACCGGATGGCCGAGAGAATGCCCGACATGCCCGCGCCGATGATGACAACCTTCATCTTCGCCGCCGCGTCTTTCAGCTTCGGCGTATCCCATTTCGGCTGACGCGTATCTTCGACCGAAATGCCGAGCTCCTCGGTGAGCAGCGGCATGTAGCGTTCGGGTATCTCCGCGCCGGCGATGAAGTTCATCATCTTGGCGATCGTCGCGGCATCCGGCGGCGGCGGAAGCGTCTTGCCCGCATCGAGATCGAGCAACGCCTTCTTCGCCGCGTCGCGCACCCACTGCTGCTTCTCAGGCGAAAGACCGCCCTGCCCGTCGCCAAAGAAGTCATAGACCGGCTTCATATCGTCGGTGAGGAACGAGGCATCGCCTGTCAGATGCACCAGCGCCATCATCAGCGACGGAATATGCGCATCCTTCAGCGCCCACTCGATCTCGGAAGCACGGTCGTTCGGTTTTGCTGCGGCGCTCATGTTTCGTCCCGGATATGTTTTGCCGAAAGCATAGGCGCGGGAGCGGATGTGTCCAGCGGGCCGCGAGATGCTTCCGCAACGAAAGCCCTCAGCCGCGAGGGGCGGACTGTCCTATTTGGCGGTATTCCACATTGGCATCTCGATAAAGCGAATCTCGTCCGCTTTTAGGCTGATATCTTTAGAATTAAAGGCAACTGGCTCTCCTTTTCTCCAGACAAGAAACAGCGCAGTTGTTTCGCCCATTCCGCCAGCAAAAGGATATGAAACTCCCGCACCCAGATGAAACGTGTAACGTCCATCGGGTAAGTCAAGTGCGAGTCGAGGCGCGAGATCTTTTTCTTCTATCCTATGACTGATCGGAAAGGTTTTCTTTCGGCCTGGGAATAATGGGTTCCCAAATTTCATCTTAGTGGCGAGTTCAAAGTTCTTCCGGAATGCCTTGTTCGCGTCTTCCTGGGAATTTCCTTTCTCTCCCACGACAGAGAGTAAAAGCTCGCTATAAGGAAAAACTGCTGTTGCGGGTGTGTGCCCAACATTCTCTACTTGAATCTCAAGCGATAGCTTTACGCCCTTTTTATCTCGCGTGAGGCTTATGGGCATAATGATCATCTCAATCCACGGACGTTGATCGTTATGAGCGGCGCTCGCAGCTTTCTGGGTAGCCGCAAGCGTTCCGAACAACCACCAAGCTTGAAACGCGCCAACAACCACCAAACACCAAGTCAGCCAAATCGTGACGAGGTCGGATATTCGTATTTCACAAAGAAACTTTCTTCCCCACGACGAAGCTTCGCTGGCTATGTGAGGTTGTTGACCAACTGCCTCGCCACAATTGCTCAAGGTCCATACTGCAAAGGCGCTCGCAGATGCAGCTCCAAATGCGATTAGAACTAGAAACCAAAAGAATGGATTCTTGAGCAAACGAAATAAAAATATGAAAGGCAAGATAATGGGACGCACATAGGGCCTAAGTTTCCTTCCAATGCGTCTGCCCTCTTGCTGAGCAATTCTGCGGCGCTCTTCTCTTGTCAGAGGAGGTAAGTTCTCCTCCTTTTCTTCTTCACCGGTCCAAGATTTCGAATTTGCGGACTTTGGGTTATCAGACATGACACGCACCCTTGCAGAAATGCCATTTTGGGGCGGCCTCAATGCAGCTCCCCCCGTATCTACCGGAGCTTAGAGCAACCGCTCAAAAACTTTACACGTATAACCCTATGCAACCCGCGCGTCTTGAATGCGCGCTGGCGCTTCCCATTTCCGGATGTTCGGCGGAAGGAGGAGGCCGGTGGGAAGAGAGCGTACAGCGGTTCTGTACAGACAAGTTGAGACTAGCGCGCCTGCTTCGCACACGAAGGAAGCGCTTTATCCCGGCGCAACAACGCGTTGCGGGAGTGCGCGGGTATTCGAATTGCGAAAATCGCAAAACTCTTCTTTCTGTACAGAAGTTCTGTATGCGCACGCAGATCGGCGGAAAACGGAGGTTGAACCCGAATTTTTCGCGCCCTCTCCCCAACCTTATCGAACACCTCCGAAACGGCCGTACACTGCGCACATGAACGGTGAGACGCACAGTGCCAAGACACATCGCAGGGGTACCCCCTCCCGCCTTTCGCGGAACAATTATGTTGCGCCGACGGGTCCAAACGCCGGGAACGCCAAGGGCGCCGGCGCGCCGAAGAGCAATCGCAACGCGCGCAAGCATGGGCGCTACGCCGCCGAGCGGCGCGCGCGGCACGCCTATGTGCGCGGGCTGTGTGACCGGGTGCGCGATACGGCGAACCTGATCGATGTGATCGTCGCTGTGGGCACGCATCCCGCCGCGCACGAGGCGCTGTTTATCGCGGTCGCCAATGGAGGGCTGCAGAAGGGGCGTAGTCCGGCAGCGAAAAATCCGGATGCGCCGGCTCCGCGCGAAACTTCGCCGCGGGGCCGATGTGCCGGTTCCCGGACGCGTCGGTCAGAACCATTCCGCGCGCCTTCGTGTTCGGATCGTCGAACCCATCTTTCAGATTGTGCAGCGGCGCCCAGCAGAGATCGACGGGTGCGAGGAGCGCTTCCCATTCCGCGCGCGTCTTGGTCGCGAAGGTCTCGGTCAGGAATGCGATCAGCGGCGCCTGTGTGGGACCGGGTTCGCCCGCCGCCAACCTTGCGAGATCGGGGCGGCCGAGCGCGGCGAAGAAATTCTCGCAGAATTTCTTCTCGTTCCCCGCCAGCGCGATATGGCCGCCATCCTTGGTCTCATAGATCCGGTTCATCGCCTGTCCGCCGTAATTGCGCATCTGTTTCGGCACCGGCGCGCGATCTTCGCCGAAGACGGAGCCAATGATGTTCGGCGTCCACGCGATCAGCGAGTCGAACATCGCGATGTCGATGAAATCGCCCTTGCCGGATTTCTCGCGCGCGAGCAGCGCCATCAGGATCGCGCTGAGCGCGGTGAGCGACGACGCCATGTCGGCGGCGACGAGATTGGGCATCGCGGGCTTGTCGTCGTTGCCGCGCGAGAGATCCGCCGTGCCGACCAGCGCCTGGACGCCGAGATCATGAGCGGGTTTGTCCTTCAGCGGCCCGTCCTGACCGAAGGCGGAGATGGAGCAATAGACAATGCGTGGATTGCGGGCGGCAATCGCGTCGTAGTCGATGCCAAGGCGCTTCGCCACGCCGGGGCGGAACGCCTCCACGATCACGTCGGCCTCGTCCGCGAGTTTGAGGAACGCATCCTTTTGCGCGGCGTCTTTCAGATCGAGCGCGATGGCGCGTTTGCCGCGCACGATGTTGCGGAACCAGACACTCGTGCCGTCCTTCGCGCGCGTGCCCATCGTCCGCGTCGGTTCGCCGGTGCCGTTCGCGGGCTCGACCATGATCACATCGGCGCCGTGATCGGCCATCGTCATCGTCAGATGCGGACCGGGCAGATATTGCGAGAGGTCGAGGACGCGGATGCCGTTGAGCTTCATGGTTTCTTGCCGCGAATCGGGAATCGTGAGCACGTTGCAGGCGCCGATTTCACTCTGTCGCGGGGCAAACTGCAATGAAGCAGGCGTATTGGAACAGCGCGGCGCTCGATTTCGAGAGCGAGGTCTGCGACATCACCCGCGAGGAGAGCGCCGATCTGGTGAAGCGCCACGTCGCGCTGGCGAAGTCGAAGCGGAAAGATCCGGTGCTTGTGGATTTGGGATGCGGCGTCGGCACGTTCATTCATCGCTATGGGCGGCGCTTTGAGTCCGTGATCGGGGTCGAGTTCGCATCGCGCATCATCGCCCAGGCGATCACGCGCTGCGCCAAGATGCCGAACGTGACGTGGAAGACGATGGACATTCCGCGCGCCGCGAAAGAGATCGGCACCGTCGCCGACCTCACCGTGTGCATGAACGTCATCACCTCGGCCAGCGCCGCCAAACGCGCCGCGCTCTGGTCGAGTATCGCGCACGTCACGCGCAAAGGCGGCCACGCGCTGGTCGTGATCCCTTCGCTGGAATCCGAGTGGCTGGTGCGCGCGACGACGAAAGAGAAACTCGAACCGGTGCGCAAAGGCGGCTTGGTGAAACGCGACGACGCCTGGCAGAAGCACTACGAACGCGCGGAGCTGGATCGCATCTTCACCGATTACGGCTTCACCGTCCGCCGTGTCGATCGCGCGTACTATCCGTGGTCAATCGAAGGCGTGCGCGAAACTGCGGCGCGCGCGAAGAACCGCCCCTGGGACTGGATGTGTTTGGCTCAGAAACTTTGACGTTCCTTCAAACTCAACCAAATCCGTCATGGCCGCCCTCGTGGCGGCCATCCATTTTCCAGAGGCCATCGGTCTGAGTTCATGGATGGCCGGGACAAGCCCGGCCATGACGAAGAAATAGAGAGGAGTGAAAAGAAAAAACTGACCTAACCAAACGCCGGAATGCCCGTGATCGCGCGGCCCATGATCAGCGCATGCACATCGTGCGTGCCTTCATAGGTGTTCACGGCTTCGAGATTGAGCACATGTCGGATGACGCCGTACTCGTCGCTGACGCCGTTGCCGCCGTGCATGTCTCTCGATTCACGCGCGATGGCAAGCGCCTTGCCGCAATTGTTGCGCTTCATCAGCGAAATCGCCGGCGGCGCCACCTTGCCCTCGTCCAGCAACCGGCCGAGACGCAGACAGCCCTGAAGCCCGAGCGTGATCTCGGTCTGCATGTCGGCGAGCTTTTTCTGGATCAGCTGGTTGGCGGCCAGCGGACGGCCGAACTGCTTGCGCTCCATCGTGTAGGTGCGCGCCGCGTGCCAGCAGAACTCGGCCGCGCCCATCGCGCCCCACGCAATGCCGTAGCGTGCGCGGTTGAGGCATCCGAACGGTCCCGAAAGCCCGCGCACATGCGGGAACAGATTGGCTTCCGGCACGAAACAATCGTCGAGCACGATTTCGCCGGTGACCGACGCGCGCAGCGAAAACTTGCCTTCGATCTTCGGCGTCGAGAATCCTTTCATATCGCGCTCGACCAAGAAGCCGCGGATCGCGCCGTCGAGCTTCGCCCACACGACCGCGACATCAGCGATCGGCGAATTGGTGATCCACATTTTGGCGCCGTTGAGGCGATAGCCCGCGCCGTCCTTCACCGCTTTGGTCACCATCGAGCCGGGATCGGAGCCGTGATCCGGTTCGGTAAGACCGAAGCAGCCGACAAATTCTCCGCTCGCGAGCTTCGGCAGATACTTCCGCTTCTGCTCCTCGCTGCCATAAGCATAGATCGGATGCATGACGAGCGACGACTGCACGCTCGCCGCCGAACGATAACCGCTATCGACGCGCTCGATCTCACGCGCGACCAGCCCATACGACACATAGTTCAGCCCCGCGCCGCCATATTCCTCCGGGATCGTCGGGCCGAGGAATCCCATCTCGCCCATCTCGGTCATGATGGCGCGGTCGAACGTCTCATTGCGGAACCCATCACGCACGCGCGGCAGCAGCCGTTCCTGGCAATAGGCGCGCGCGCTGTCCGACACCATCCGCTCGTCCGCCGTCAATTCCTCCGCCAGCAGCAGCGGATCGGACCAGTCGAACGGGTTGTTCTCGATGGCGTGGGATTTGTGCGTTTTCTCGGCGGCGCTCATGGGGTTCCTCGCGGTCGGCGGGGATATAGCCCCACCGACCGAAAGGCGCAAACCGGCGCTCTAATGGCCGATATTGGCGGCCATAAACTTCTCCAGCTCCGTCAGCATCTGGATGCGTGTCGGGGCATAGGAGAGATAATGGTCGTCGCCGTTGATCCGGATGAACTGAACCGATTTGTCCGCCCGTTTCAGCGCCCGTTCCTCAATCTCGCTTTGCTCGATCGGAACGGTGACGTCCTTGTCGCTGTGCATGAGAAGGATTGGTATCTTTACCTGCTCTGCATGCTCGGACGGCGACTGTGCTTCCATGCCTGCGCTGTCAGCGCTCGAAACGCCCATGCGCCGTTCCCAAATGGATGTAGTTTCGGACTCGAACTTGGTTGCAGAATAGTTCGCCTTGTCGAGATCGAAGAGGCCTGCCATCGCAGCCGCGCAGGCATATAGGTCGGGAGAGAACGTGGCGCCGGCGAGCGACATGTATCCGCCATAGCTCCAGCCAAAAATGCAGGTGCGCTTGGGATCAGCGACGCCCTCGGCAATGAGCTTCTTCACACCGTCCTGAACATCGAACTGGACCTTGTTCGCCCATTCGCCGTCGCCCGCGGTGACGAATTTCCGGCCGTAACCGGACGACCCGCGGAAGTTGGGTTGCAGCAC
>DATJUS010000051.1:0-36943 GCA_035502175.1 Rhizomicrobium sp. | reverse complement strand
CGGCGACGGCAAGGCCGAAGCCCGCAACCGCCGCATCGAAATCCGGATCGTGCCGAAACCGTGACGTTCAACCCTCCCCTTGAGGGAGGGTCGAAAAATGCGAAGCATTTTTCGGGGAGGGGTAACGTCACCGGCGGAAGGACCCCTCCCCGAAATTTGCTCGCTGTGCTCGCAAATTGTCGACCCTCCCTCAAGGGGAGGGTAGGAATTCAGCGATAACTCGCGTTCACATCCGCAAGCGCGGCCGCGCCGGGGCAGAGATCTTTCGTGTTCATGCGGTTCAGCGGCTCCGCGATGGTGCCCAGATGCGCGTGCAGGTCCTGCGGATCGGGATCGACATAGAGCAGGCCGGTGACGATCTCGCCTGCCTGCTGGCGCTCCTGCAGATGCGCCATCGCGGCAGCGCGGTCGGTCGGGTCGTAGGTCGGGTGCAGCTTGGCAAGCTTGATGTAGGAGCCGTCATGCTGCTTCACCACTTCGGTCGTGCCGGGTTCGAAATCGACCGTGATCTCCTGCCGCGCCGGAATGACGTCGATGCGGTTCATCGCTTCGTTGTGTTCGCGCACATAGTCGAAGCTCTTGGTCGAGCCGGCGTGGTTGTTGAACTGCACGCACGGGCTGATCACGTCGAGCACGGCGGAGCCCTGATGCGCGAGCGCGGCCTTCATCAGCGGCACAAGCTGGTGCTTGTCGCCGGAGAAGCTGCGCGCGACGAAAGTGCAGCCCAGCACGAGCGCGAGGCTGACGAGATCAATCGGCGAATCCGCATTGGTGCCGCCGGCCTTGGACTTTGAGCCCTTGTCGGCGGTGGCGGAGAACTGGCCCTTGGTCAGGCCATAGACGCCGTTGTTCTCGCAGATATACGTCATGTTCACGCCGCGGCGGACGCAATGCGCGAACTGGCCCAGCCCGATCGAGGCACTGTCGCCGTCACCGGAAACGCCGAGATAGATGAGGTTGCGGTTCGCCAGGTTCGCGCCGGTCAGCACGCTCGGCATGCGGCCGTGCGCGGAATTGAAGCCGTGGCTCTGGCCGAGGAAATAGTCCGGTGTCTTCGACGAACAGCCGATGCCGGAAATCTTGGCGACGTGATGCGGCTCGATGTCGAGTTCGAAGCAAGCCTGGATCAGCGCGGCGCTGATCGAGTCGTGCCCGCAGCCGGCGCACAGCGTCGAGATGCGGCCTTCATAGTCGCGGCGCGTAAAGCCGGCGCTGTTCTTCGTAAGGCCGGGATGATGCAGCTTGGGCTTGGCGATGTAGGTCATTCGGCCGCTTCCTTGCGGGTGACGTTGAGACGATCGGCGATGGCGCCGTGGATGAAGCGCGCGGTGATCGGGGCGCCGTCGTAATGCAGGATGGAGATGAACCGTGCCGGATCGATGCCGCACTCGTTGACGATCAGCTTCATCAGCTGCGCATCGCGGTTCTGTTCGATCAGGAACACCTGCTCATGCGCGTTGACGAAATCGACGAGGCTGTCGGCGAACGGGAAGGCGCGGATGCGCATGGCGTCGAGGTGCAGGCCTTCGCTTGCGAGGCTCGCCAGCGCTTCGTTCATCGCGACCGAGGTGGAGCCGTAATAGAGCACGCCGTATTTGGCTTTCTCTTTCGCCTTACGCTCGACCGGCGCGGGGACGTACTGCTTCGCAGTCTCGAGCTTGCGCAGCAGGCGCTGCATCACGTCGGTGTAGTCCTTGCCTTCTTCGCTGTAGACCGCCATCGCGTTGTGCGACGAGCCGCGCGTGAAGTAGGCGCCCTTGGTCGGGTGCGTGCCGGGAAGCGTGCGATAGGGCACCGCATCGCCGTCAACATCGACATAACGGCCGAAGAATTTTCCGGCGTCGAGTTCTTCGGCGGTGATGATCTTGCCGCGGTCGTATTCGCGTTTGTCATCCCAGGTAAGCGGCTCGCAAAGCCAGTCGTTCATGCCGATGTCGAGATCCATCATCACGAAAATCGGCGTCTGGAAACGCTCCGCGAGGTCGAAGGCCTGTGCGCTGAACTCAAAGCTCTCGCGGGGATCTTCGGGGAAGAGGAGCATGTGCTTGGTGTCGCCGTGGCTGGCGTAAGCCGCGAGCAGGATGTCCGACTGCTGCGTGCGTGTCGGCATGCCCGTCGATGGTCCGCCGCGCTGGATGTCGAACACCACGGCGGGGATCTCGGCGTAGTACGCGAAGCCGAAGAACTCCTGCATCAGCGAGATGCCGGGGCCCGATGTTGCGGTGAACGAGCGCGCGCCATTCCAGCCCGCGCCAAGCACCATGCCGATGGCCGCGATCTCGTCTTCGGCCTGCACGATGGCGAATTTGTTCTTGCCGGTTTCGGGATCGACGCGGAATTTCTTGCAATGCGCGGTGAAGGCTTCGGCGAGCGAAGTGGACGGGGTGATCGGGTACCACGCGCACACCGTCGCACCGCCATAGACGGCGCCGAGACCGGCGGCATCGTTGCCTTGAATGAAGATCTTGTCGCCGACCTTGTCGGAGCGCGCGATCTTGAGGCCGCACGCGCCTTTCAAATTCTTCTCGGCGTAATCGTGGCCGAGGCGTAGCGCGCGCGCGTTCATGTCGATCAGCTTCGCGCGGCTCCTGAACTGCTTGGCGAAGAGATGGTCGATCTCTTCCAGATCGATGCCGAGCAGCGAGGCGAGCGCGCCGACATAGATGATGTTCTTGAGCAGCTGGCGCTCGCGCGGGATCGTGCCTTCCATCGTGTTGGAAAGTTGCGTGAACGGCACGCCGAGCACGGTGATATCGCTGCGCAGCTTCTGTCCGGTCAGCGGCTTGGTCGAGTCGTAGAGCATGTAGCCGCCGCTCTCGACTTCGGCGATGTCCTTGTTCCAGGTCTGCGGGTTCATCAGCACGACCAGATCGACGCCTCCGCGGCGGCCGAGCCAGCCCTGTCCCGACACGCGCACTTCGTACCAGGTGGGAAGGCCCTGGATGTTCGACGGGAAGATGTTGCGCGTCGCGACCGGCACGCCCATGCGCATCACAGCGCGGGCGAAGAGTTCGTTCGCTGACGCCGAGCCCGAACCGTTGACGTTGGCGAATTTGACGACGAAGTCGTTGGTGGCGGTTATCTGTTTCATTTGGTTTCCGGGTGGCCCCCTCCGTCTGTCGCGCTATCGCGCGACATCCACCTCCCCCGTAAACGGGGGAGGATAAGAGAGGTGCGCATTTGTAATCCTCCCCCGTTTACGGGGGAGGTGCCGAGCGAAGCGAGGCGGAGGGGGATCACCGACCACATGCTTGCGCCGTTTCGAGATAAAATTTCTGCATGTCCCACGCGCCGGTCGGGCAGCGCTCGGCGCAGAGGCCGCAATGCAGGCAGACGTCTTCGTCTTTCACCATCACGCGGCCGGTCTTCAGATAATCGGAGACGTAGAGGTCCTGCGTCTGCGGATTGTTGGTCGGCGCGGTCAGATGCGTGCGCAGTTCCGGCTCTGGATCGTTCGGCGTGAACGTGATGCAATCCACCGGGCAGATATCGACGCAGGCATCGCATTCGATGCAGAGGCTTTCGGCGAACACCGTCTCGATATCGCAGTTGAGGCAGCGTTGCGCTTCCTTGAAACCCAGCTCCTTGGTGAAGCCGAGTTCGACTTCCATGTTCACGTCGCGCAGCGTCAGTTCGCTCGGCGCATGCGGAACCTTGAAGCGCAGATCCAGCGACACATCGTTGTCATAGGACCATTCGTGGATGCCCATCTTCTGGCTGGCCAGCGTGTGCGGATCGGCGGGGCGGACCTTCACGTCATGGCCGTTGCACACGAGATCGATCGACACCGCGGCGGCATGGCCGTGCGCCACCGCCCAGATGATGTTCTTCGGCCCGAATGCCGCATCGCCACCGAAGAAGACTTTCGGATTGGTCGATTGATAGGTGACGACATCGACAACCGGCATGTCCCACTTGTCGAACTCGAGGCCGATGTCGCGCTCGATCCAGGGGAACGCGTTTTCCTGGCCGACGGCGACAAGCACGTCATCGCATTCGATATGCACGTCCGGCTCGCCGGTCGGCACGAGGTTGCGGCGGCCTTTGGCGTCGCGCTCGGCCTTCACCTTCTCGAACAGCACGCCGGTGAGCTTGCCGTCCTTGTGCGTGAACTCCTTCGGCACCATGAAGTTCAGGATCGGGATGCCTTCGCCCATGGCATCGTCTTTTTCCCACGGCGAGGCTTTCATCTCGTCGAAGCCGGAGCGGACGACAACCTTCACATCGTCGCCGCCGAGACGGCGCGAGGTGCGGCAGCAATCCATCGCGGTGTTGCCGCCGCCGAGCACGATCACGCGTTTGCCGATGCTCGTCGTGTGACCGAACGAGACCGAGGACAGCCAGTCGATGCCGATATGGATGTTCGCGGCGCCTTCCTTGCGGCCGGGGATTTCCAGTTCGCGCCCGCGCGGCGCACCACAGCCGACGAAGATCGCGTCGTAATTCTCGGCGAGCACTCTTTTCAGCGAGTCGATCTTCACGCCGAACTTCGTCTCTGGTTCGAGGTTCAAGATGTAGCCGCACTCTTCATCGAGCACGGTTTCCGGCAGGCGGAATTTCGGAATCTGCGTGCGCATCATGCCGCCCGCATTCTTGTCCTGATCGTAGATCGTGACGTGATAGCCGAGCGGGAGAAGATCGCGCGCAACGGTGAGCGATGCCGGGCCCGCGCCGATCAGCGCGATACGCTTGCCGTTCTTCTTCGATGTAGGCTTCGGCAGACGATCGCGGATGTCGTCCTTAGAGTCCGCAGCGACACGCTTCAGGCGGCAGATCGCGACGGGCTGTTCCTCGACACGTCCGCGCCGGCACGCCGGCTCGCAGGGACGGTCGCAGGTGCGGCCGAGCACGCCCGGAAACACGTTGGACTTCCAGTTGATCATGTAGGCGTCGGAGTAGCGCCCTGCCGCGATCAGCCGGATGTATTCCGGCACCGGCGTGTGCGCGGGACAGGCCCACTGACAATCGACAACCTTGTGGAAGTAATCCGGATTGGAAACGTCGGTCGGATTCATACCCGGGCGGCGCGCGGATTGCGGGCGGCCCTCAGCGATGACTGAACTCATTCTTCCTGTTCGAACTCCCCGACAGCGCCCTTGCCCGAGTGACAGTCCGTCATGCGCTTGTCGCGGCGCATATATACCGGCGAATCGCGAGCATTTCCCTCTTTTTCTGATATTAGTCAGGGAGATAGGGGGCGCAACCGCACGCGTTTGTGCCGGATTGGCTCAGATTTCAGCCTAACGCTTTGAGATTACAAAGAATTATGGACCTGACGCTCTCGCCCGACCAAAAGGCCATCGCCGACGCCATCGCGAAGATTTGCGCGGGCTTCGACGACGACTATTGGACCGCGTGCGATAGCGAGGCGCGGTTCCCGGAAGCGTTCTACCGCGCCATCGCCGATGCGGGGTTTCTCGGCATCTGCATGCCGGTCGAATTAGGTGGCGCGGGGCTCGGCGTCGTCGAAGCGGCGATCATGATGCATGAAGTGGGCAAGGGCGGCGGCGGATACGCGGCAGCGTCCTCGATCCATCTCAACATCTTCGGGCCGCACGCCATCGTCGTGCATGGCACAGACGAGCAGAAGAAGCGCATGCTCGTGCCGCTCATCAAGGGCGAGCAGAAAGCGTGCTTCGGCGTGACAGAGCCGAATGCGGGCCTCGATACGACAAGCATCGAGACCTTCGCACGGCGAACCAATGACGGCTATGTCGTGCGCGGCCGGAAGATCTGGACGACGACGGCGCAGGAAGCGGACAAGATCCTTCTGCTCACGCGCACGGCGAAGAAGGAAGACGGGCGCAAGCCGACCGACGGCATGACTCTTTTCTACACCACGCTCGATCGCGCGAAGGTCGAGGTGCGCCGCATCCCGAAGATGGGCCGCGCCGCGGTGGATTCGAACGCGGTGTTCATCGACGATCTGTTCGTGCCGGACGAAGACCGCATCGGCGAAGAAGGCAAGGGCTTCCGCCATCTGCTCGACAGCCTAAATCCCGAACGCATTCTCATAGGATCGGAAGCGATCGGCCTCGGCCGCGATGCGCTGAACCGTGCGGCGGGTTACGCGCGCGAACGCAAAGTCTTCGGCCGCGCCATCGGCCAGAACCAGGGGATCCAGCATCCGCTCGCCGAGGCGTGGGCGTATCTGGAGAGCGCGTGGTGGATGTGTCTGCGCGCCGCGTCGCTCTACGATTCAAAACAACCCTGTGGCGCCGAAGCCAACGCGGCGAAGCTTCTCGGCGCCCGCGCCGCGTTCGATGCTTGCAAGAAAGCGGTGATGACGCACGGCGGCATGGGCTACGCCAAGGAATACCAGGTCGAACGCCTCTTCCGCGAAAGCATGCTCCCGATGCTGGCGCCGGTGACGGAGCAGTTGATCCTGAGCTTCATCGGCGAAAACGTGCTGGATCTTCCGAAGTCTTATTAAACCGCAACGAGATGACGCACCTGGGCCTTGCACGCATCTGAGGCGTAGTCGCCTCCGCTGTTGTAAACTCGCGCTGGATTCAGCCATGCCAGACGGTTCTTCCACCGCGCATCTCTATCGCCCCAAACTCGTGACGGTGCTGGGCGAGGGCTACGGTGTTGCCGCATTTCGGGCCGATCTGATAGCCGCGATCACGGTCGCCATCGTTGCGCTGCCGCTGTCGATGGCGATTGCGGTGGCCTCCGGCGTCGGGCCCGAGCGCGGGCTTTATGCTTCGATCATTGGGGGCGTCCTTGTTTCCGCCCTGGGCGGCAGCCGGTTTCAGATCGGTGGTCCTGCCGGCGCGTTCATCACGCTTGTTGCCGCGACCGTGGCGCGCTTCGGCGTCGAAGGGCTGCTTCTGACGGTCCTGTTGTCGGGCGTCCTGCTTGTCGTGCTGGGTGCGCTGCGCGTCGGCTCGCTCATCCGCCACATCCCGCACGCGGTGACCGTCGGCTTCACCAGTGGAATTGCGGTCACGATCTTCGCAAGCCAGCTGAAGGATCTCGGCGGGCTCAAACTCACGGTGCCGGAGCCCGGACCGCTTCTCGCAAAGCTGGAGGTGCTCGCGGGCGCCGTGAGTACGATCACGCCCGCAGCCTTGGTGCTCGGACTCGCGACCGCCGCGCTTATCTTTACCCTCCGCCGGTTCCGTCCCTTGTGGCCGCGCAAGCTGATCGCGGTCGTGCTGGCGTCGGTTGCCGTTGCGGTTTTCCATCTGCCCGTCGTGACCATCGGCAGCCGGTTCGGCGGCATCCCGCACGGCCTGGCCTCACCGCAATTTCCGCCGGTCTCGTGGAGCCTGATCTTTGTGCTGCTGCCAAGCGTTCTCTCTTTCACGCTGCTGGGTGGTATCGAGAGCCTGCTGTCGGCGAAGGTCGCCGATGCGATGACCGCGCGGCATCATCGCTCGAACATGGAGCTGGTGGCGCAGGGAGCCGCAAACATCGCCTCCGCGCTGTTCGGCGGCATCAGCGTGACGGGCACGATCGCGCGCACTGCGACCAACATCCGCGCGGGCGCGCGCACGCCGTTGTCGGGCATGATGCATTCCGCGCTTCTGCTCGCTTTCATGATGGTGGCGGCGCCGCTCGCGAGCTATGTCCCGCTCTGTGCGCTGGCGGCGGTGCTCGTCGTGGTCTGCTGGAACATGGCGGAGCGCGCGGAGTTCGCTCGGCTGCTCAAGACCTGGCGCACCGCGGTGGTTCTTCTCGCGACGTTCGGCCTTACGGTCGCGCTTGATCTGACGACGGGAATCATTGCCGGTTGTGTCATCGCGTTCGCATTTCACCTGAGTGCACGTTTCTTCCACCGGCCGGACCTGCCGTGACCTATTTCGAATACGCCGCCGTTTACTTCGGCATCATCGTCGGACTTGCGCTGGCCAATGTGCTGACCAGCTTTCACAAGCTGATCGAGGCGGGGCCGCGCGTGCGCTGGCATTGGCTGGCGCCCACGGCGGGGGTCTATGCGTCGTTGCTGACGCTGGGAGAATTCTGGAGCGTCTGGCAGCGCCAGAACGACATGGGCCATCGCGTGTTCTTCACGTGGCTGCCGCTCGCATTCGCGTTTTCGCTCTTGTTCCTGTTCTGCGCGGCGTCGCTGCCCGATGAGGTTTCGGAAGACGGTCTCGATCTCAGGGAATACTATTTCTCCAATCGGAAACGGTTCTGGGGATTTTCCATCGCGCTGCATCTGTTCAACCTGACGAGTTGGACGATTGCTGCCGTGGAACATGGAAATGTCGTCCAATATGTCCTGCAATACTGGCATCCGGTTTTGGGAAATTTTGTGGAAGCGGCGCTGAGCCTCGTGGCGATGTTCGCACGCGCGGCGTGGGTGCAGGCCATTATCCTTCTGGCGATGGCCGCTTACATGATTTCCCTTTTCGGCCCGATGGCCCTTGGTGCATGACATCGCCAAACCTTGCCTTGACGTGGCGGGGAATACGGTTTGAATCCGCCTTTCTCGCGCGGGGATTTCGATGAAGCGTCTGATTGAGGGTTACAAGCAGTTTCGCGCGCAGCGCTGGCCGCTGGAGCGCAAGCGCTATGAAGAGACGTCGTCGAAGGGCCAGAAGCCCGAATATCTCATCATCGCGTGTTCGGATTCGCGCTCCGATCCGGCGACGATCTTCGGCGCGCGCCCCGGCGAGTTCTTTCTGGTGCGCAATATCGCGGCGCTCGTGCCGCCGCATGATTCGACCAACGGTCTCTATGGCACGCGCGCGGCGATTGCCTATGCGGTGATGGCGCTGAAAGTGCGCAACATCGTCGTGATGGGTCACGCACAATGCGGCGGCATCGGCGCAGCGATCGATCCGAGCGCGGCGCAGGGCGTGCCGTATGTGAATGAATGGGTCGAACTCGCGAAGCCTGCGGTCGAAGCGGCGCATGGGCACGCGCACGGCCACGGCCTCGACAAGAACCAGGCGACGGAGCGCGAGGCGGTGAAGCTCTCGGTGAAGCGCCTGCTCGAATACCCGTTCATCGCGGAGCGCGTTAAGGAGGGCAATCTCGCCGTCGACGGAATGCGCTTCAACATCGCGACGGGTGTGCTCGAACTGCTCGATCAGAAGAGCGGCGAATTCCATCCGATCAAGACGAAGCGGTCCTGGTTCTGGTGATGACGGATATTCCGGTCCTGGAAACCGAACGGCTTGTTCTGCGCGGCCATACGCTCGACGATTTTCCGGCCTATGCGGTGATGTGGACCGATCCCGTCGTGACGCGCTTCATCGGCGGCGTTCCGCTCACGGAAGAAGAATCGTGGGCGAAGTTCATGCGCATCGCCGGGCACTGGGCGCTGTTCGGCTATGGGTTCTGGGCAATCATCGAGAAGGCGAGCGGCAAGCGTGTCGGCGAGGCCGGCATCCTCAACATGAAGCGCGACATGCAGCCGTCATTCCACGGCGTGCCGGAAATCGGCTGGGGCCTGCTGCCCGACGTGCACGGCAACGGTTATGCGACCGAAGCCACGAAGGCGATCATCGCGTGGGGTGAGAAGCATTTCGGCAAGGTGCGCATGGTCTGCATCATCGATCCCGAAAATATCCCGTCCCTGCGCGTCGCCGAGCGTTGCGGTTTCAGGCAGGTCGCGCTTTCGACCTACAAGGGCGATCCGACGGTTCTGCTCGAACGCCTGCCATGACGATTCCGGTTGTCGAAACGCAGCGGTTGATCCTGCGCGGTCACACGCTCGAAGACTTTCCCGCCTATGCCGCGATGCGCGCCGATCCTGAAGTGATGAAGTTCATCGGCTATGGCGACACGATCAGCGAAGAAGAGGCGTGGACGAACTTCCGCAGCATCGCGGGCCACTGGGAATATCTGGGTTTCGGCACCTGGGCGGTCGAGGAAAAGGCGACCGGCGCGATGATCGGAACGCTCGGCTACACCGACAAGAAGCGCGTGTCCTCGCATCCCGCAAGCGGCGCGCCGGAGATGGGGTGGTCGCTCTCGCGGTCCGCACACGGCAAAGGCATCGGCAGCGAAGCGCTGACCGCCGCGCTTGCGTGGGGCCGCAATTTCTTCGGACCGATCCGCGTTGTCTGCGTCATCGGCGACGGCAACGACGCGTCGGTGCGTCTCGCGGAGAAACACGGCTTCAAGCAATGCGGTGTCGCACGCCGCGGCCATCTCGGTCGCCGCGTGTTCGAACGCGTGCTTTAGTGCTGCGCTAAGCTGAGGTTGTTGCCGTCGGCGTCCAGGAACCAGGCGAGCTTCGCGCGGCCGCTTGGATCGCTCCAGATACCAAGCTCGTCCTGGCCGTAGCCTTCATAGATCTGGAACTTCACGCCCTTGGCGCTCAGCGCCTTTACGTCGGCGACGATGTCTTTCACTTCCCAGCCGAGCACGGTGTGCATCGACGGCTTGTGATCCTTCATCGGCACGATGCGCATGGTCACGTCGCCGAGGTCGAACGTGTCGGCGAATTTGTCGGAAGCGGTCTGCCGGAAGCCGAGGACTTCGCTGTAGAACTTGGCCGCCGCCGTGCGGTCGGTGGTGAAGATGAAGCACGTCGTCTTGGCGCCTGTCGGGAACGTCACGTCTGGTCTCCTCGGATTTTGAGGGCTAAACACTAGCGCGAAATATTACGGTTCGTCCCATGCCCGGTCTCTTTTTCGAGGAATTTTCCGTCGGCCAGAGCTTCACGCACCCGATCCGGCACACGGTGACGGAGGCCGACAACGTCTTCTTCACCGCGATGACGCACAACCCGGCGCAGCTTCACCTCGATGAGGAGTATGCCAAGGGCACGGAGTTCGGCACGCGCATCGTCAATTCGCTCTTCACCCTCGGCCTGATGATCGGGATTTCGGTCGGCGAGACGACGCTCGGCACCACCGTCGCGAACCTCGGCATGGACGAGGTGCGGTTCCCGAAGCCGGTGTTCCATGGCGACACGCTGCATGTGGAGAGCGAAGTTCTCGAACTGCGCGCGAGCAAATCGCGCCCCGGTCAGGGCATCGTCGTGTTCCAGCACAAGGCCATCAACCAGCGCGGCGAAGTGGTCGCGCAATGCAAGCGCAGCGCGCTGATGTTGGGCAAGCCGAAATGAAACGCATCTTTTTTCTTGCCGTCTCGCTACTGCTGCTTGCGGTCGCGTTTGTCGCGCTCTTTCCCGTCACGGCGGTGGATCTGTATGCGAACTCAACGCATACCTACATTGGGTTGGGACTTGATGCCAAAGCCCGCATTGTCTTCTTCGTGATCGGCGCCGCATCCATTCTGGGGGCGATGTTTCTGGCGCGATCAGCGGTGCGCTCATGATCCTGCGCTCACTCCTCTTCGTTCCGGCCGACAGCGAGAAGAAGCTTGCGAAGTCGAAATCATCGCCCGCCGATGCGTTGATCCTAGATTTGGAAGATTCGGTTGCGGTCGAGAACCGTCCTGCGGCGCGCGCGCTGGTGAAGGAGTTTCTGCAAGAAACGCACGCACAGGCGATCTGGGTGCGCATCAATCCGCTCGGATCGGACGATTTCATCCGCGACATCGAAGCCGTGACGGCGTCCAATCCCGCGGGCTTCGTCGTGCCGAAACCGGATGGGCCGCATGCGCTGAACGTGATCGATGCGCACATCATCACGCGCGAAACGCAGGCCGGGTTGCCGCATGGCACGATCAAGCTGCTGCCGGTCGCAACCGAAACGCCGATCGCGGCGATGTCATTGCAGGATTATCGCTGGAAGCCCGCGCGTCTGGCCGCAATGACATGGGGTGCTGAGGATCTGTCCGCCGCGCTCGGCGCCGCGACCAATCGCGATGAGAACGGCGAGTTCCTGCTGACCTACAAAATCGTGCGTTCGCTGTGCCTGATCGCGGCGAAGGCGGCGGACGTGCCGGCCATTGAAACGCTGCACGCCGATTTCCGCGATGCCAAGGGCCTTGAGCGCGCCGCACGGGCGGCACAGCGCGAAGGCTTTGCCGGCATGCTCGCGATCCATCCTGACCAGGTCGCGGTGATCAACGACGCGTTCACGCCATCGGCGTCGGATGTCGAGCATGCCAGACGCGTCGTCGCGGCGTTTGCCTCAGGCGCGGGCGTCGCCTCGCTCGACGGCAAGATGCTCGACCAACCACATCTCAAGCAGGCGAAGAACGTGCTCGCGATGGACGACGCGATCCGCGGCCGCGCTTAGGGGATCGTCACGGGTTTGTGCATCCGCGCGCGTGCCATGATCCAGCCATAGAGCACGACAATCAGCAGGATGAAGAGTCCTGTGGCGACCCAGTTGATATAGGCGAAGTCCGTGGGCGCGAGCTGGAACGGGGTCGCGTTGCCGGTTGCGGAGATGACGCCGGCGTTGATCACACCCCACAGGCTCTCGCCCACAATCATACCGGAAGCGATCAGGATCGCGAGCCGCTTGGAGTATTCCGGGCTCGGCGTTTTCCTGGTCCAGTTGTCGTAGAGATGGCCGATCACCGCGCCGATAACGACAGCGAGCGATGCGCTCATCGGCAGATAGATGCCGATGCCGACCGCAAGCGGTGAGAGGCGCAGCAGCTTCATCCGGCCGAGCAGTTCGTCGAGCAATACGAGGCCAACGCCGAGCATCGCGCCGGCTTCGATCATCGCCCAGTTCAGATCGCCGCCGATCACGCCTTGCGCGAGCGCGGAGATCAGCGTCGCTTGTGGCGCCGGCAGCGGCTGCTTCGTCACCGTGCCGATGTTCGGTGCGCCCGCGAAACCGAACGCATGCGCGAGCACGTTCAGCACCGGCGGGATCACCGCCGCGCCGGCGATCACGCCGATGATCAGCGCCCATTGCTGCGCGCGCGGCGTGGCTTTCACGAGCTGGCCGGTCTTGAGATCCTGAAGGTTGTTGTTCGAGATCGTCGCGATGGCGAACACGATGGCGGTCGCGAACAACGCGAATGCGATGAGTGATTTCTGCGCCTCGGCGGCCGGATGCTCGACGGCAACGAAGATCGTCGCGCACGATACGATGGCAAGAATGCCGACGCCGGAGATCGGCGAGTTCGACGCGCCGATCAAGCCTGCCATGTAGCCGCACACCGCTGCGATCAGGAATCCGCCGATGAACACGAACGGCACCGCGATGAGCACCAGTGTCATCGTCTCGCCGGATAGCGGTGTCGGCTGCAGGAATTCGAACAGCAGATAGGCGATGACGCCGAGGCACGCGAGCGCAATGAGGCCGATCCAGCTCGGTGACATGTCGGTGTCGGTGCGATCGCCTGCGCCACCTTTGCTCGCATTCGATGCGCGCAGTGTCGACACCACGCCGCCGACAACCGGACCGATGAGTTTGATCAGGGTCCACACCGACGCCACGGCGATCGCGCCCGCGCCGACGAAGCGCACCTGCTTGGCCCAGACGAAACTGGCATAGTCGCCGGCGCTCGCGATGGTGAACGGATTGGGCGGAACCGGAAACGGATGCATCGTCAGCCACGGCACCGCGACGCCCCACGCGATCACCACACCGAGCAGGATCGCCATGCCGACGGAGAGGCCGACGAGATATCCCGCGCCGATCAGCGCGAGACTGAAGCCCATGTCGTAGCCGCTCGCCGCATTGGGAAAGCCGATGCGGTCGAGGCGGAAGAAGCTCGTGACTTCCGCGGTCGCGTATCCGGTCGCGGCCACGATCGCGAGACCGGCGGAGGCGAGCGCGCCGTATACGACCGCGAGCAGGCCCTCGCGGGATTCGCTCGTCGCCGCACCGCGCGCGGCATCGCCGACTTCCAGCACTTCTGCGGCCGCAACGCCTTCGGGATAGGGAAGGTCCGTGTTCACCACCATCGCGCGGCGAAGCGGGATCGTGAACAGCACGCCGAGGATGCCGCCCGATGCGCAGATCAGGAACGATTGCCAGAACGGGAAATCGACCCACCATCCGACGATGAGCAGGCCGGGGAGGACGAAGATGATCGCGGACAGCGTGCCCGCCGCCGAGGCGACGGTCTGCACGATGTTGTTCTCGAGGATCGTCGAGTCCCTGAACAGCGAGAGGAACGCCATCGAAATGACGGCGGCGGGGATCGAGGTCGCGAAGGTGAGCCCGACGCGCAGGCCGAGATAGACGTTGGCGGCTGTGAACACGAGCGTGATCAGCACGCCGAGGATCACGCCCCTGAGCGTAAGTTCCAGCATAGGCTTGGACGGTGAAGACATGAACGCGACCCCCGGTTTGCTGGGCGAGTCGTAACATCGACCGCGCGCCGGGGCGAGGGCGCACGCTTCAGGAACATGTTATCGTCGGTGAGAGAGGGACGGGGCATGCGCCAGTTTTTGTCACTATTCCTTTGTTGCATTGCCACAAGCGTTGCAGCGGCCGACGCGCCCTCGGCGCAGTTCAAGGATTGCCGCACGCTGGACGCCTGCCTCGCGGCGATGGACGCCGATGCTCATACTCGGATTCACGGCGCAAGCTATGAACGGGATGCCGCTTATCGTGCCAAGCTTGAAACCTTCGGCGGGCCTGCCAAGCGCGAACTCCTGAAGCGCGCCGCGAGCCCGGACCACGCGTGGAGCGATCTCGCCAGCAGCGTGCTTGAAAAGTGGGTGCCGGTCGGTCCGGAAGATGTGCCGGCATTGATTGCCGCGCTCAACAGAAATCCCGGTGGATGGATCGCGCGTCCGCTCGGCCAGATCGGAACGCCAGAGGCGCTTGCGGCGCTCGCCGAAGACATCCGCTTGCACGGTACGCATAACCAGTCAGGTCCCGCGCTCGCCGAACACGGCGAGCAGGCCATTCCCTATTTGCTGCCTGTCCTCGATGCGGAAGACAAGCGCGGGAGCGGCGAGGCGCGTTGGGAAGATGCTGCGGAACTCATCGCCGAAATGAAATCTGCGCACGACGATCTCCCGAACTGGGTCGCGATTGCGCGCGACGGCAAGCAGCCCGCGGAGCGCCGCATCGGTGCGCTGCGCGTCATCATGGCGATGGGATCGGATGCTAAAGACGTGGCGCCTCAGCTTCGCCCGCTTCTCGACGATCAGTCTGTCTGGGAAGCCGCGGCGGCCACGCTGCGCTCGATGGCGGACGAGTCCGTCGCAGCGTCTCGCAACGATTGCCAGACGAGCGACACGGACGAAGTGTATTTCGACAGCGGGCTCTGCCTGTCGAACAGAGCGGCTTATGGCCCCGCGGTGCGGCCGATGGCTCCCATAATCTTTCAGATGTTTTCCAGTGCATCGGACGGCAGCAGCCGGGCCAATGCCGCGAGTTTTGCAGGCACCGTTGGATACAAAGAAGCGCGGGCGCGGTTGATCGAGATGCTTCATGATCCCGATTGGCGCGCCGTCTATGCCGCGACGCGCGCGCTCGGCTGGCTCGGCGCGAAGGATGCGCTTCCGGCTCTCCAGAAAGTCGCACGCGGCTACTGGCTGGAAAGCGTTCGCAGTGAGGCAAGTACGGTCATCGCGGCTTTGAACGGAGCAACCGGCAAGCTTGCGCCGCCTGTCGTGAGACCGGGACATCTGCGCCTTCTGCCGAGCATCGCGGATTTCGAAATCGACGCCATGATGGCGCCCGATGTCGCACCGTGTTCAAGCAATCGCTGGATATGGAATGGAACAACGTTCACGCAGCCAGCGGAGCGCGTTGTCGTAGACCGCATGCCGACGGTCGATCTGCAACTGCCCGACGGCAAACTCGTGGGCGTCGATGCCGGTGAATTCACCGGCGACCTCAATTGGATTCCCAGCGGCGGTGTGCTCGAAACCGTGTACCGCGGGAATATCGACTGGCTCGCGCGCGCGCCGGGCGGCGTACTCGCGATATCCAATGCCGGCGGTGGATGGAAGGAATATGAGGACCCCGGCAAACCCCGTCAGGTGGGCCCGAACGGCGAAGAAGTAGAAACCGTCATCCTCAGCAATGGCAGCGGGGGCAGCGGCTATGTGTTCTATGTCTGGCGGGATGCAAGCGGCGGTTGGCGCGCAAAGGACATCGCCGTCCTGCCGCGTTCTGCCTATACCTTCACGACGCTCGATCACGATCGCTACGTCGCATGGAGCGGCAATCGCGCGATTGTGTTTTCGCTCAAAGGCGTTGAAGGCGTCGCGCAGTGCGTTGCGTCGAAATAAAAGAAGAGGGAGGGGTTTTCCCCTCCCTCGATGTGGTGTGCTGCGATTTTCATCGCGGCTCGAGCTGGTAGACGACGCCGGCGCCGCTGTCGGTGTTGGTGGTTGAGCCGCCGGCGCTCGTCGTGCCGTAGAGGTTGAGCGCGTTGTCGCGGGTGAGGCCGCCGAGCGGCATGCCGCCATCTGCGCAGTTGGCTTCCGAGCAGAAATTGTGGATCACCGCGAAGTCGCCGGAGGTGAAATAGCGGAACACGACGCCGGCGCCCGTGTAGTTGATGAAGCCCGGCGGTGCCGGATTCGCGCCGCCTGCGAAGGTGGTCCCGAATATGTTGCCGACGGCGTCCAGCACGAACGAACCGGGCAGATAGCCATCCGTGCAGGGCAGGCCGCCGAGGCAGAAATCGTGCAGCAGCGTGTATTGATAGCTCACGTCGCGCGCGTTGCAGGCGCGGCAGATGTTCGGCGAAAGGCTGAACAGCGTGCCCATGTTGGCGCTTCCGCCAGCGTCGGCGACGCCGATCAGCGTGCCGTTGGATTCGACCGTGATCTGCGCATACGCCTCGCTCGTGGTGGAGGTGTAGATCACGCGATAGCTGTAGCGACCGTTGTTCGCAGGCGTGAGTTCGAAGATCTTGCCGTCCGTCGTGCCGCCGAACAGATTGCCCGACGAGTCCATCGTCAGATTGCCCTGCGGGAATTGTCCATCCGCGCAATTCGTCAAATTGCAGAAGGAATAGAGCAGGCGCTCGTGCCACTTGTCTTTGCCGGACGCTGGCGGGGTCAGTTCGAAGACGACACCGCGGCCCTTATAGCCGCCGGCGTTGGTCATGCCGAACAGAGGCGAGGTGCCGTCATAAGGCGCGCGGCTTTCCTCGCCCTGGTATGCGAGCCTGCCGAAATACGGGTTGCAGCCATCGTAACCGTTGAAGGCGTGCAGCACATGCATTGTCGCTTTCGCTGCGCCCGGTGTCGTCGAGGCCGGCGTCGCCATGAAGACGGTGCCGCACTGGCGGTTTCCGTAGTTCGATGTCGTTCCATAGAGGTTGCCGGCGGTGTCGAGGATCGGACCCGACATCGGCTGGCCGCCCGTTGCGCATCCGCCGGGATTGCAAAAGTGCTTCACTCTGTGAAACGCGTATTTGCTTCCACTGGTGTTGGGTGTGAGTTCGCTGAGCGTGCCGCCTTCACGCGCGCCGCCACTATTGGCGACGGTGAAGAGGTTGCCATTGGGATCGATCGCGAGCATCCCTTCGCCGACGGCGCCGTCGGCGCACTTCGCTTTTGAGCAGTAGGTGTGAAGGACCCGGTAAGGCGACTCAGAACTGGCTTGTGCCGGCAGAGCGCTGAAGCCGCTCATCGCGACAAGAAGCGCTGGAACGGCGCTGCGCAAAACGGCGCGCGTGAAAGAGATACGCATTTTGACCCCCATGGTTGGCGGGGGACGGTAGTGCGGCCTGTTTCGCGCTGTCTGTCGCATATGTGACAGCAAGCTCGGAAGCACAAAAAAAGAGGGAGGCCCTTGCCTCCCTAAAATTCAGTTCCTCTCGATTGCGCCTGTCAGGGCAGCATCAGTTCGAACACGACGCCGGCGCCGCTCGTCAACCAGGTGGTCGAGCCGCCATTGGCTGTGGTGCCGAACAGCGCGCCGTTGTTCAGCAGCAATCCGCCGATCGGGCGACCGCCGTCCGTACAATTGGCCTGGGCACAGAAATTGTAGAGCGTGCCGAACGATCCGGTATGGGTGTATTCGAACACCGTGCCGCCGCCGGTCGTGCCGGATTGAGGTGGTGCTGCATTGGCGCCCCCGGCCGCGGTGACGCCAAAGATATCACCCTGCTGATCGAATAGCAGTGCGGCAGGACCGTGGCCGTCGGTGCAGTTGCCGCCACCTGAGCAGAACGTGTGCAGCAACGTGTACTGGTACGTGGTCAGCCGCGCGCCGCAGGCGCGGCAGGTATTGGGCGTGAGCTTGAAAAGCGTGCCCGCGCTCCCCGTGCCGCCGGCGGCGGAGACCCCATAGAGCGTCGTGCCGTCGCTTGCGAGCGCGAGCTCGAAAAAGGATTCGCCGGTGCCAGAGATGTAGAGGATGTGGTGGTTGAATCCGCCGTTGCCGTCGGGCGTCATCTCGAAGATCGTGCCGTCGGTTGTCCCGCCGAACAGATCGCCGTTCGCGTCCATCACCAGATTGCCCACCGGCTGCGTTCCGTCGGCACAATCGCTTATCTGGCAGAACGAGTAGATCACGCGTTCGCTCCACTTCTTGCGGCCGGGCTTGGGCGGTGTGAGTTCGTAGACGACGCCGGAGCTGTTGGAGCCGCCGTTCTCGGTCATGCCGTAAAGCGGCGAGACGCCGTCATAGGCCTGACCACTCTGCTTGCCCTGATACACGAGGCTGCCAGACGTCGCGTTGCAACCGTCGGCTCCCTGGAAGACATGCAGCACATGAAACTGCGGTGGGCTGGACTTCATGTAGATCGCGCCACACCCTTGCTGGCGCGCGCTTTCCGTTGTGCCGTAGAGATTGCCCGAACCGTCCATGATCGGTGCCGCTGTGGGCGTGTTGCCCGCGGTGCAAAAGTCCGGATTGCAAAGCTCCTTGAGCATATCAAGCGTATAGTGCTTGCCGTGATGCTGTGGCGCGAGCTCGTAGAGCGTGCCTGCGCCGAAGCGCCCGCCGCCGACCGCGACGCCGAAAAGATCGCCCTCTGCGTCGATCGTCAGGCCGATCGGCTGCTGGCCGTCGCCGCAGTTGGCCGAATGGCAGAAGGTGTGCAGCACGCGATAGTCAATGGGCACCACTGCGCTGGCCTGCGTGCTCCAGATCGCCGCTGCGAGCGACAGGCTCGCCGCAAGCGCGGTGTATGCGAAAATTCTCATAAAAGCCCCCTTCCAAATTTGGGGAACTTTAGCGGTTTTCCCGCAGGGCGACTTGTGCGCCTATATTACGAATACGTTATGCAGCAAAAAAAGAGGGAGAGCTTTCGCTCTCCCTCTTCCCCAGCATCCTCAGTTTGCCCCAGAGGATGCTTGCGCGGACTGTGTGATCAGTAGTGGACGACCTGCGCGGTGTTGCCGACCGCGGACGAGCTCACATTCACGGAGCCGCCGACATTGTAGGCCTGCACATTGGTCGTGGAGTTCACGGCCGACGAGTTGATCTGGTTGGTGTTCACATAATTGTAACGGGCGTTGGTGTCCTCGGTGTAGACGTTGGCGGCAACGGCGCCTGACACGTTCACGTCGTTCTGCACCTGCGCGACGAAGACATTCGTGGCCTGCGACGGATCGCCGACAGCGCATTCCTGCGTCGAGTGCACAACCGTATAGGCCGGATCGGTCGAAACGTCCGCGGTGTTGCACGCCACGGTGTTGCCGAGGTTCACGCTGCCGTTGACGTTCGTGACCTGGGCATTCAGGTCGGAACCGACGGCGGCGCCGGAGGCATACTGGTTGTTGTTCACGACGGTGTTGTTAAACGTGACCGCCTGGAACGCGTTGGCTGTCGCGGCTGCGCCACCATTGACGTCGCCATTCACGTTGTCGGTCTCGATGTTCGTGTTGTTCCACACCGTGTTGAGATTGACCTGGTTGTTGTAGATGTCGCTCTCGCTCGGATTGCCGCCGGTGGTCGTTCCGTTTCCAGACGTCGAACCCGAAGAGCCATCCGTCGGTGTCGATGTCGGCGTCACGCCCATGACGGTGTTGCCCGAACCCGACGCGGTCTGGAGCGGCGAGACGCCCATTACGGTGTTGCCGGTGTTGGCGCTCGTGCTCGGTGTCTGGTCCGGCGAGACACCCATCACCGTGTTGCCCGGTGTGACACCCATCACCGTGTTGCCGGCGTTGGATCCGAACAGCGTGCCGTTCAGCTCACCGCTGGGCGAGACGCCCATCACGGTGTTGCCGGCGTGGCTACTCGACCCGTCCGCGTAGGCCGTCATCGGAAGCGTCAGCATTGCTGTACCAGCGATAAGGATCTTGGCGAGACGTGTCATTGCGGTTCTCCTGTTTCATGGCTGTGCGCGGGGCCTGATAGGGCTGCTGCGGCTGGGGCTGATAGGGGGCAGGCTGCTGCTGATACTGGACCTGTTGCGGTGCCGGGCGGCGATCGCTCGCGTCGGCCAGCGGATCGTTCTCGGTATCCAGGTTCGCCGCACAGGCGTTGGCCGGGATGCGATAGAGGCGCGAGGTCATTTCCAGAACCGCACGCTCGACAACCGAACGCACCGCGAGCTGGATCGGCTCGAGCGCGCTCTCACCGGCGCTCGCGTCGAAGAAGGTCTGGCCCAGGAAGTCAAACACGCCGGCCTGAATCTGATGGCCGATGATCTGCTTCTGGTACGAGATCACGTCCACGACCTGCAGCGTGTTGGTGTCGACGAGGCGAAGATCGAGGCCGACGTTCATCACATAGAGGCTGGCGGAAGCGGAGCCCTTGATGCCGTTGGTCGTCGTCTGTCCACCGTCGCCATTGGCGCCTTCGGAACGGATGTTGAAGTTCAGCTCGGTGATGCCGCCGACGAGATAGTAGTCGGAGCCCGGGATCGAGCCCGCCATGATGCGGCGATAGTCGCCGGGGCCGCCCTGCGGCTGGTCGGTCTGACCGATCAGCTTGTTGTTCGCATACTTCAGCTCCATTTCGGCAACGGAAGTGTCGAAGCGCTCGACCAGACGGACGCCGGCTTTGGAAAGCGCGGACATCGCCATCAGCGCCGCACCCTGCGTGAGCTTGCGGCCGGAGTTGTCGCTTTCGATCTTGCCGGTGTAGTCGGCGATCTGTCCCACCGCGACGCGCAGCGGGCGGTTGGCGGTGTAGCTGGTCATGCAGCGAAGCGCCGTGGAGTAGGGCGTCTCATTGCTGATCACCGGCGAACCGCCGATCGGAACCGTGTAACGGCCGGTATCGTCTGGCGTGGTGCTGATGCACCCTTCCAGCGCGACGGCTGCGAGCAGCAGCACGATCGGCTTGATGAGAAATTTGCGTCCGCGCGAAGTCATGGGATGGGGCCTCCCCTTCTCTTTCACTTAGTTGACAGTGCTGTTGGCGTTCTGATTGCCGTTGTTGATCTGCGTGGAGTCGACGATGACGATGTTGTTCGAACCCGCCGTCACGACGTTGAGCTGATTGCCGATCGCGGTGGCCGAGCTGTTCGCACCGGCGACACCGCTGTATTGCGTGCCGACACCGCCGCTGGCACTGCCGATCTCACCGAACTGCGACGAGGTGATCGCGCCGTTCTGGACGACGAGGTTGCCGTTGGCATCGCGGAGCGAGGTCGCCACCGGCGCGTTCATCGACGAGCTGGAGCTCATGCCGATGGGTGCGTTGTAGTTCGACGAAGAGTCATACGTTCCGGCGGAAGCCGCGGTCGCGAGCGTCGCGGAAGCAATGCCTGCCAGAAGAAGTGTCTTGAGGTTCGTCATGTTCGTCGGCCTTGGTTGGTCTCGCAGGGGGTAGAGCAACCGCCGTGCCACGCTTTGGGCACGGGCTTTGTTTCAAAGCGGGACGTTGTTGTCTCACCCCGTTTACGGGGGGAGTGCCGCGAAGCGGCGAGGGGGGATTTTGGGGACGGCGAGACATGCCCCCTCCGCCTCGCATACGCTCGGCACTCTCCCCGTAAACGGGGGAGGAAATGGGAGAAGCGCGTGGCGAAACTGGAATTTTTCTTCGATTGCTCGTCGCCCTGGACCTATCTGGCCTTCACGCGCATCCACGATGTGATCGCGCGGACCAAAGCGGATGTCGTCTGGCGGCCAATTCTCGTGGGCGGCGTGTTCAACGCGGTTAACAAGGACGTCTACGAGCGCCGCGCCAATCCCGATCCGCGCAAAGCGTCCTATTCCGGGAAAGACCTTCAGGATTGGGCGAGGCTCGCGGGCATTGTCATCGGCAAGCCGCCGGTGTTTCCGGTCCGCGCCATTGCGCCGATGCGCTGCGTGCTGGCCGCGGACGAACAGGGCGCGCTGATACCTTTCGCCAAAGCAACGTTCGAGGCGTACTGGCGCGATCTCAAGGACATCAGTCAGACGGACGTGCTGCGCGACATATCCAAGAGTGTGAACCTCGATCCCGACGCGATCCTCGCCCGCGCCGATGCGCCGGAGATCAAGGACCAACTGCGTTTGAACACCGAGGAGGTCATCGCGCGCGGCGGGTTCGGCTCGCCAACGATGTATGTGAACCGCGACGATATGTATTTCGGCAATGACCGCCTGCCCTTGGTCGAAGCGGCGTTGATGCGTTAAGTACAGCCATGGCGTTTCTCCAGGACACACCGGCGCGCGAACCCTTTCTGAAAGCGCCCTTGGCGGTGATCTCGCTGATCGGGGTTCTGGTGGCGGCCCATATCGCGCGCGTGTTCGCGCCCGACGCCGTGTCCGATCGTGTGGTGACGAACTACGCGTTTGTTCCGTCGCACATTTCATCGCACACGGGCGACGTTTCCGGCCGCGTCGTTCCTTTCATCAGCTACATGTTCCTGCATGCCGACGCGACGCATCTGATCATCAATTGTCTGTGGCTTCTCGCGTTCGGCGCCGTTGTGGCGCGGCGCTATCGCTTTGCCCTGTTCTTTCTCTTCTTTGCGATCTGCGGCGTCGCAGCGGCGACGACGCATCTCGCTTTCAATTGGGGTTCGCCGGAGCCGGTGATCGGCGCATCCGGTGCGATCGCGGGTTTGATGGCCGCCGGCATCCGCATGCTGAGCGTTTCCGCGTTGCGTTCTCCCGATGCACCGTCTGGCCTTCTTCCGATCCTTTCGCCGCAGGTGCTGATGTTCTCCGCGCTTTGGGTGGTGATGAATCTGGTTTTCGGCCTGTCGGGGATCGGGTTCCTCGGCGAGGCCAATGCCATCGCCTGGCAAGCCCATATCGGCGGCTATTTCGCCGGTCTCCTGCTCGCCGGTCCATTCGACCACTGGGCCCGGAAAAGCGACCCGAACCCGCCTTTGCCCGGTTGAATAGGGCGTCGGGCGCACCCACATTGGAGGGGCGGGCGGTGCATTCGCCCCTTTGGAGAGTTCCATGACGGACGTCCCCCCGAACGGCGCACAGGTCCTTCCGGCACAGACACACACGCCGTTTCCTCTGGCGCGGCTTCTCTTTGCCCTCGGGTTCGCGGTTCTGGCGTGGGTCGCGCTGTGGGTTTTGCTTGTTCTGGGCGCGGTCCAGTTCGTTTTCTTTGTAATCAACGGGAAAACGAATCCGGAGCTCAAGAGATTCTCTCTGAACCTCGTCCAATATCTGGTCCAGTGCCTCGCTTTCGTGACCTTCGTCCGCGACGAACACCCGTTTCCTTTCAGCCCGTTTCCGACGCATTGACGGCTCAGGGTTGAATCGTAAAAGCGCTCGTGAGGGCGCCCGCTGAATTTCTCAACAAAAACAGATGCTTATAGAAGTTTCCGCAGCGTAGCTCCGAATCTTGCGTCTTGCCCGCTATTGTGAATTTTCACTGTGGCATTATGGGTACAAAGCTTTCTCGAAATTGCGCCCCGCCAAATTGGCGTGGAACAAAGCGCTTGCCCGCCTACTGACATTCCATCAATCTCGAACCGCCGTAATGCGTCTTTCTGGGTTCGCTCGGGATGCGAGCGAGACGCTGCGGCACACAGAATGACCTCAAACCATTGAGGTCCAACGGGGAGTTCGAAATGTCAGCGAAGCGTTCGCTTGGGACGAAGCAGTCCCTCACACTTATTGGTGCGTTGCTGGTCACCAGCGCCTTCACGGTTCCTGCCTACGCGCAGATCGAAACCGTGGTGGTCACCGCCGAAAAGAAGGCGGAAGACATTCAGTCGGTCCCGATCGCGGTGACCGCCTATTCGGCAGCAGATCTCGCCGCGCACCAGGTGAACGGCTTCAAGGATATCCAGTTCTCGACCCCGAACGTCTCCTATACGAAGGCGAACTTCACGGGCACGAACTTCCAGATCCGCGGTATCGGTACGCAGGTCATCTCGGGCGACGCCGAATCCGGTATCGCCTTCAACATCGACGACGTCTACTACCTGAACGCCCCGGTCGACTCCGGCCAGTTCTACGACATCCAGAGCGTCGAAGTTCTGCGCGGCCCGCAGTCCACGCTGTATGGACGCGGCGCGACGGGTGGTGCGGTCAACATCTTCTCCAACAAGCCCCAGCTGGACGCCTTCTCGGCGAGCATCGATGCGAGCTACGGCACGTACGACTCGGCGGAAGTCAAAGGCATGGTCAACATGCCGATCATCACCGATGAACTCGCGGTCCGCGTCGCGGGCGACTGGGTTCGTCACGATGGTTTTGCGACCAACGTCGATCCGACGGCTGGCGATCGCCATCCGGACTCGCGCGACCAATGGTCTGGCCGTGCGCTCGTTCGCTGGGAGCCGACATCCAATACGACGGTCGACCTGATCTACTCGCATGCTTCGGAAGCCGACACGCGTATGCGCGCCGGAAAGCAGCTCTGCCATACCGATCCGACCGGTACCCTGGGCTGCTTGCCGGATGAGCTGGCGAACGAGCCGGTGAACCCGAACGCGACCTTCTTCAACATCCCCGTCAGCAAGCAGGCGATGGTGGAAGCTTTTGGCGGTGGTCTGGGTGCGCCCACGGCCGCGCTGCTGGGTCTATTCGATCTGACGCAGCCGTACAACGCGCCGGCCGGTGCGGTTCCGGCCAATCCGCGTGACATCAACTCCGACTTCACGCCGACGCTGCGTCAGCTGAGCAATTCGGCGACTGCCGAAGTGAAGCAGCATATCAGCGACTGGCTCGATATGACGGCCACCGGCGGTTATGCCGACGGCAAGGTCACGTCGCAGGAAAGCTACACGAACTCGCCCGGCACGGCCTTCAATCGCGGCGCTTGCGGCGCGACGCCGACGATCGATTGCTCCAAAGGCGTGTTCCAGGCCGTGCTGAACTCGTATGTGGGCCTTGGTCTGGTCCCGGCGTCTTATGCCGATCCGATCAATGGTCCGTATGCGTTCATCCTCAATCCGGCACTCGGCCCGACGCTGCCGACGTCGAACTTCACCAACAACGGCATCATCGGTGGAAGCATCAATCGCTACACCGCGAATCCGTTCGCCTACGACCAGTCGAACGGTTCTTCGAAGCAGTTCTCGGGCGACGTTCGCTTCAACACGAACTTCGAGGGCCCGTTCAACTTCATGCTCGGCCTCTACTACCTGAAAGAGGACGCGTGGGGTGACTACTATGTCGGCGCGAACACGCTGGACTACGGCCAGACGCTGTTTGGCGCCATCGGCGGTCCGGTCAGCGGTGTTCCCGGATGTAATACGACGGGCTGTATCTATGGCTCGCCCTACTATGACAACCGCACGCAAAGCACGAGCGTCGACTCCAAGGCGGTCTATGGCGAAGCTTACTGGACCATCATTCCGGACAGCCTGAAGATCACGCTGGGTCTGCGCGGAACCGAGGACATCAAGAAGAGCGAAGATCGCATCACGATCTTCAACGGCTATGAAGTCATCGGTAACAAGAACAACGATGGCGCGCTGAATCTCTGCGCCGATCAGTTGAGACACGGCCTGACGTCCCAGTCGGGTTGCGACTTCGACCCCGGTACGCCTGGCGTCCAGGACTTCGAAGACACGAGCCGCACCTTCGACAAGATCACCGGCCGTCTTGCCGTCGACTACGACCCGCATTGGGACGTGACCGACGACACGAAGTTCTATGCTTCGTATTCGCGCGGTTACAAGGCGGGCGGTTCCAACCCCGGCGTTCAGCAGGGCAACAACAACGGTGGCATTCCGGCCTTCTATGATCCGGAAACCATCGACGCCTACGAAGTCGGCGCCAAGAACACCATGCTCGACGGTCGTATGCAGGCGAACCTGACGGCCTGGTACTACAACTACGGCGGCTATCAGATCTCGTCGATCATCGACAACACGTCGGTGAACACCAACATCAAGGCGTTCCTTGGCGGCCTGGAAGGCGAGTTCCTGTGGGCACCGGATGACCACTGGCAGTTCAGCTTGAACGCTGACTGGACGCAGTCCCGCATCGGCAACACGGCGCAGATCGATACCCGCAATCCGACGGGCGGCGATCCGAACGCGCTGCTGATCAAGGACGGCACGCTCTCGTCCACGAACTCGCAGAACTGCGTGATCTACTACACCGGTCCGGCAGGCGGGTTTAACGCGGCGTATGCGGCCCTCACGGGTCCGACCAGCCCGCTCTTCGGCGTGTTCTTCGCGCCTCCGGGCGGGCAGGCGGCGTTGGCGCAGTACGGCATTGCGCACACGACCTACGGCCTGTGCACGCAGTCTGTCCTCGCCGGCCTTGGTCCGTTCGGCTTCTCGACCAGCGATCCGAACATCGCCGGTTCGACGACGACGGGCGTTCCGGTCAACATCCAGGGCAACGAACTGGCCAACACCGCGCCGTACTCGGTCTCGATCGGTGCGCAGTACACTGCGCCGGTTGGCCACGGCTACAACCTGGTCACGCGCATGGACTACTTCTGGCAGGCCCAGATGTTCGGCCGCATCTTCAACGGTCCGGCAGATGTCATCCCGTCCTACGGCGTGATGAATGCCTTGATCACGTTGAACGCGCCTGACAATGCCTGGTACGTGCAGGGCTATGCCAAGAACCTTCTCGGCGGCACCCACGTCACCGGCGAGTATCTGACGAGCTCCTCGTCGGGTCTGTGGACCGGCATGTTCTACGGCGATCCCCGCGTGGTCGGCATCACCGTGGGCGCCCGCTGGTAAGCGAGGGTCCAACCCAATCGGATCAAGGGCGCCGGTCTCCGGCGCCCTTTTTCTTTGTGCCCGTTCGTTTTGTCCCTGCGTTAGTGTTCGTGTCCGCAAGAAGGATTGAGCGATGAAGAAGCGCCGGTTGGGAACATCGGATATCGAGGTCTCGGTTGTCGGCCTCGGCTGCAACAATTTCGGCATCCTCGATGTCGATGCGTCGCGCCGCGTGGTCGACCGGGCCCTGGCACAGGGCATCACGCTGTTCGACACCGCGGACATCTACGGCAACCGCGGCGGCTCAGAAGCGCAGCTCGGCGAGATTCTGGGCGCGCGGCGCAAGACCATCGTGCTCGCGACCAAGTTCGGCATGGCCATGGACGACGCGACAGATACGGCGCGGGCCTCGCGCGGCTACATTATGGCGGCGGTGGAGGCGAGCCTGAAGCGGCTCAAGACCGACTACATCGATCTCTACCAGCTCCACACGCCAGATCCGAAGACGCCGATGGAAGAGACATTGTGCGCGCTCGACGATCTGGTGAAACAGGGCAAGGCGCGCGCGATCGGCTGCTCCAATCTTCCCGCTGCCGGCATTCGCGATGCGGCGGCGATTTCTTCGCGTGGCGGCATCGCGTCCTTCGTCACGGCGCAGGACGAATACAGCCTCGTCGTGCGCGACGCGGAACGGGAACTCATTCCAGAGCTTGAGTCGCAGAAGATGTCGCTGCTGCCGTATTTCCCGCTCGCGAGCGGATTGCTCACCGGCAAATACGCAAAGGATCAGGCGATTCCGGAAGGCACGCGCTATGCGCGCGGATCGCGCTTCAGCGACCGTTACATGAACGACGAAAACTGGGCGATCGTCGATCGCCTGCGCGCGTTCTGCGAGGTCCGCAACCATACGCTTCTCGAGCTTGCGTTCGCGTGGCTGCTTTCACATCCCTCGCTGGTCAGTGTCATCGCCGGGGCGACGAAGCCCGAGCAGATCGAGGCGAACGTCAGGGCCGCAGCGTGGGAGCTGACACCGGACGAAGTCGCGGAGGTAAACCGGCTCAGCGTCCATGGCCGGGTTTAACCCGGCCACCCAGAGAACAGAGATTTTTCTATTCCGCCGGTGCCGGATGGGCCGCGAGGGTTTTGCCCCCGAGGAAGCGGTCGCCCAGCCGGTCGAGATACACGTAGATCACCGGCGTGATGTAGAGCGTCAGGAGCTGGGAGAGCAGCAATCCGCCGACGACCGCGAGGCCCAGCGGCCTGCGGGCTTCGGAACCCGCACCGAACCCGATGGCGATGGGCAGCGTGCCCATCAGCGCCGCCATCGTCGTCATCATGATCGGCCGGAAACGGATCAGCGCGGCTTCGACGATGGCGACATCCGGCTCGGCGCCTTCCTCGCGCTCGCGATGCAGCGCGAAGTCGATCATCATGATCGCGTTCTTCTTCACGATGCCGATCAGCATGATCATGCCGACGAAGCCATAGAGGCTGAGCGGCGTCTGGAAGATCATCAATGTGATCAGCGCACCCACCGCGGCCGAGGGCAGGCCCGACAGGATCGTCAGCGGGTGGATGAAGCTCTCATAGAGAATGCCAAGGATGATGTAGACGGTCAGGATCGCGATCGCGAGCAGCACGCCGATATTGCTCAGCGAGCTCTGGAACGCCTGCGCCGTGCCCTGGAACGACCCCTGGATGCTGGGCGGCAGGTTGAGCTTCTTCTGCACGTCGCCGATGGTCCGCGTGGCATCGCTCAGTGCGTAACCCGGCGCGAGATTGAACGAGATCGTCACCGCCGGAAGCTGACCCAGATGGTTGATGCTGAGCGGCATGACACCAGGGGTCAGGTCGGTCACGGCGGACAACGGCACCAAGGGTGTCATGCCCGTATCGCCCGGTGTCGAGCTGCTCGTCGGCGTGACGCTCGACGGTTGCGCGCCACCCGGCGTGATGTAGAGCCGGTTCAGGTCGGCCATGTCATTCTGATATTGCGGCAGCAATTCCAGCATCACCCAATACTGGTTGGATGAGCCGTAGATCGTCGACACCTGCTGGCCGCCGAACGCAGAGCCCAGCGCCGTCTCGATGGCGGAAGGCGAAACGCCGAGCGATGCCGCCTTGTCGCGATTGATCTTCACATTCACCGACGGGCTGTTCAGGTCCATGTCCGTCGTGACGTCCTGGAAGCCTGGCGCGGTCGCGAGCGCATCGTTCAGCTTCTGCGCGTCGGTCTGGAGCTCGGTCTGGTCGAGATCCTGCAATGTGTACTGATACTGCGCGCGCGAGGAATTGCCGCCGATGCGGATCGCCGGCGGGTTCTGCATCACCACGCGCAGGCCAGGGATCTTCGACAGCTTGGGACGGATCTCGTTAATCACCTGATCGGCGGAGAGGCTGCGCTGGCTCAGCGGCTTCAGCTTCAACAGCAGCGTGCCGGTGTTGTTGCCGGAGCGCGATCCACCGCCGCCGACCGCCGACATGACGCCATCGACATTCGGGTCCTTCATTGCGATGGCGGCTGCCTGATTCTGGAAGGTGACCATCTTCAGGAACGACGTGCGATCCGCCGACAGCGTCGAACCGATGATCTGTCCTGTGTCGTCGCTGGGCAGGAAGTCAGTCTGGCTGAACATGAACAGCAGGACCGTCGCAACCAGGCTCAGGAAGAAGATGCCCAGCGTGATCGGCTTGTGATCGACGCTCCAGTGCAGGCTCTTCTCATAGCGCGCCTGCACCCAGTCGAATGCATGCTCGCTCATCTGGTAGAAGCGGCCGTGCTCTGCGCTCTTGCCAGGCTTCAGGAAGCGGCTGCACAGCATCGGCGTCAGCGTCACCGACACGATGCCGGAGACGGCGATGGCGAACACGATGGTGACCGCGAATTCGTGCAGCAGGCGCCCGACGATGCCGCCCATGAAGACGAGGGGAATGAACACCGCCGCCAGCGACACCGTCATCGACAGAATGGTGAACCCGATCTCGGCCGAACCCTTGAACGCGGCGTCGAGCGGCTTCTCGCCTTCTTCGACGTGGCGGACAATGTTCTCCAGCATCACGATGGCATCGTCGACGACAAAGCCGACCGACAGCGTCAGCGCCATCAGCGAGAGGTTGTCGAGGCTGTAGCCCAGCAGCGACATGCCGGCGAAGGTGCCGAGCACGGCGATGGGCAGCGCTAGCGACGGAATGATGGTCGCCGACAATGTGCGCAGGAAGATGAAGATCACCATGATCACGAGGATCGCGGCCAGGATCAGCGTCGTCTGCACATCGTTGACCGACGCGCGGATCGACTGGCTGCGGTCATAGATGACGTTCAGGCTGATCGATTTCGGCAGCGAGGTCAGGAAGTGCGGGATGACCGCGTTGATGCGGTTCACGATATCGATGGTGTTCGATCCCGGCTGGCGCTGGATCGCCAGGATGATCGCGCGCTTGCCGTTGTACCAGCTGGCGGCGCGGTTGTTCTCCACGCTGTCGATGGCGCGGCCGATATCCTTGAACCGCACCGGCGCGCCGTTGCGCCAGGCGATGATCTGATTGTTGTAGGCAGCTGCGTCCTGCAGCTGACCGCTGGTGTGGATCAGCGTCGATTGCGAAGCGCCGTTCAGCGTGCCGGTCGCGATGTTGACGTTCGCGCCTTGCACGGCCGCGGCAACGGCATCGATACCGATATTGCGCGCGGCCATCTGCAACGGATCGGCCTGCAGGCGCACAGCATATATCTGCGAGCCGTAGACGTTGACCTGTGCCACGCCTTCCAGCGTCGAAAGCTGACGGGCGAGCAGGTTCTCCGCATATTTGTCGACCTGATACATCGGCATCGACTGTGATTGCATCGCGACGTAGAGGATCGGCGCGTCCGACGGGTTCACTTTGCGCAGCGATGGCGGGCTCGGCATGTTCGTGGGCAATTGCCGCGTCGCCGCCTGGATCGCGGCCTGCACGTCTTCCGCCGCCGCGTCGATGTTGCGATCAAGGTCGAACTGGATGGTGATCGAGGTCGAACCCGCAACGCTCTGCGACGTCATCGAGCTGACGCCGGGAATGGTCGAAAACTGGCTTTCCAGCGGCGTCGCAACCGCCGATGCCATCGTGTCCGGATCGGCGCCGGGCAGGCTCGCCGACACGCTGATCGTCGGGAAGTCGACGTTCGGCAGTTCGCTGACCGGCAGGGTCGCGTAGCCGAAGGCGCCGAAGATGACCAAGGCCGCCATCAGCAGCACCGTCATGACGGGGCGGCGGATGAACGGCGCGGAGATGTTCATTGCGCGCCCACGGGCGTGTGCGGCGTCGGCGTATGATGGCCGTTCTTGTTGACGGTGACCGGGCCGTTATCCACGACACGCAGCTGGCCTTCGACAATGACCTTGTCGCCGGGTTTGATCTTGCCCTGCACGGCCGCGGTCGTGCCGTCATCGTTCAGAACCGTGACCGGCACTTCGACGGCTTTCGAATCCTTGCTCACGACATAGACGAACGTCCTGTCGAGACCGGGGTTGAGCGCGTCGTGCGGCACAACGAGGACGTTCGGGAGATCCTTGGTCGTCGTTCCAACTTCGACGGTCTGGCCGGGGACGAGGCGAAGATCGTCATTGGTGAAGGTCGCGCGCAATTCGATGGTGCCAGTCTGCGCGCTCACCGCATTGCCGACGAAATTCACCGGCGCGGTTTCCTTGTTGCCCGCGGCGCCCGGCATGGGGATCACGGCCTCAAGACGACCGGCCGCCATCTGGCTCTGAATCTGCGTCAGTTCGCTTTGCGGCAGGAAGAACGACACTTTCACCGGCTGGATCTGCGTGATCGTGACCAGCGGTGTCGTCGAATTGGCGGTCACGATGTTGCCCGGCTGGATCAGGATCGGTCCGGTCTTGCCGGTGATCGGCGAGCGAATGTGGGTGTAGCCGAGATTAAGCTTCGCCACGTCGATGGCAGCCTTGTCCGACTGGACCGAGGCGGCGAAACCCTTCGCCGTCGCGACGGCCTGATCGCGCAACTGTTGGGATGACGCGCCTTGTGCAAACAATGTCGTGTAGCGCGTGGCATCGTTCTGCGCGCTGACGAGGCTGGCCTGATCCTTTGCGAGCTGCGCCTGTGCCTGCGAGAGCGCGGCCTGGAACGGTCGCGGGTCGATCTGGAAGAGCAGGTCGCCGGCATGGACGATCTGGCCTTCGTGGAACGGCGCCGCGGTCATCTGGCCGGTGACCTGCGCGCTCAACTGCACGGTGTTCTCGGCCAGGATCGTGCCGATCGTGTTCTCGACCACGCGGACGCTTTTGCGCGTAACCTGTTCGACGATCACCGGCGCGGGGGGATTTGCCTTCTTGGGGGCGGGCTGCAACGCACGGACGACAACCCACGCGATTGCGACGAGCAACACCACACCGACGATGCTGGCGATCAGGCGCGCGCGTGTGTTGGTTCGAATGGCGGCGGGAATCTTCTGGACGCTCTCCGGGAAGGACTCAATCGTCGTGGGAAAGCGGATATTCATCAGTCAATCCTTGGGCCGGCCGGTTCAGCCGGGAATAGAACGCGCGACGCTCTATATGGGGGCTGCGGCACGCGGCGGCGGGCTACCTAGCACGGGTCTCTGAGGATATTCCTGACCTTCCTGTTATTTTGTAACAAACTACACGATTTTCCAGCACCAGCGACGAAGAAAGGCCAGAATCCAAGGCGTTAACGATCCTCCACCCAGAAGCGAGGAGGGCATCCTGAAACTCGATCGGCGGGCGCCCTGGTGGCCGCGGCCGCGGATAAGATACCGGAATATCGGGCTTTTTTGCCGCTTCGGCTGTCACCTCCCGGCGGTTGCCGCGCCGGAATCGCCTCTATATAAGCCCCGGACCCCAGCCGAGTCCCCTTATGAATCTCCGTAATATCGCGATCATCGCGCATGTCGACCATGGCAAGACCACGCTCGTGGACCAGCTGCTGAAGCAGTCCGGTTCCGTGCGCGAGAACCAGCACATGGACGAACGGGCCATGGACTCCAACGATCTGGAGCGCGAGCGCGGCATCACCATTCTGGCCAAGTGCACCAGCGTCGAATGGCACGGGACGCGGATCAACATCGTCGACACGCCCGGCCACGCCGATTTCGGCGGCGAGGTCGAGCGTATCCTGTCGATGGTGGACGGCGTGGTGCTGCTGGTCGACGCGGCGGAATCGGTCATGCCGCAGACGAAGTTCGTGCTGTCCAAGGCGCTGAAGCTCGGCCTCAAGCCCATCGTCGTCATCAACAAGATCGACCGCTCGGACGCGCAGCCGGAAGAGACGCTGGAGAGCATCTTCGATTTGTTCCTGGCGCTGGAAGCCAACGACAGCCAGCTCGAGTTCCATCATCTCTATGCCTCGGGCCGCAACGGCTGGGCGGTGAATGAGCTTTCCGAGATTCCGAACGAGAACAAGAATCTCGATCCGCTGTTCGTGCGCATCGTCGAAGACGTGCCGCCGCCGAAGCCCGCGGCGCTCGCGGGTGATGAGCATCCGTTCAAGATGCTGGTGACGACGCTCGAGGCCGACAACTTCCTTGGTCGCATTCTGACCGGCCGCATCGAGAGCGGCGCGATGACGGTCAATCGCGTGATCAAGGTTCTGAACCGCGACAGCAAGGAAATCGAGCGCGCACGCGTCACGAAACTGCTGGCCTTCCGCGGTTTGGCGCGTGTGCCGGTGACCCGCGCCGAAGCGGGCGACATCGTCGCCATCGCCGGCCTTCAGATCGCGACCGTGGCCGATACGCTCTGCGACATGCAGGTGACGGAGGCGATCCACGCAACCCCGATCGATCCGCCGACTTTGGCGATGACGTTGTCTGTGAACGATTCACCGCTTGCCGGACGCGAAGGCGACAAGGTGCAGAGCCGCGTGATCCGTGAGCGCCTGCTGCGTGAGGCCGAGGGCAATGTCGCGATCAAGGTGAGCGAGACCGGCGACGGCGCGTTCGAAGTCGCGGGTCGCGGCGAACTCCAGCTCGGTGTGCTCGTCGAAACCATGCGCCGCGAAGGCTTCGAGCTTTCGATCAGCCGCCCGCGCGTGCTGTTCAAGACCGAAAATGGCGAACGCCTGGAGCCGATGGAAGAAGTCACCATCGACGTCGACGATCCCTATACCGGCGTCGTCATCGAGAAGATCTCGACGCGCAAGGGCGAGATGCAGGACATGCGCCCGACCGGCGCGGGCAAGACGCGCATCGTGTTCTCCGCACCCGCGCGGGGGCTCATCGGCTATCACGGCGAATTCCTCACCGACACGCGCGGCACCGGCGTGATCAACCGCATGTTCTCCGGCTACGCGCCGCACAAGGGCGCGATCCAGGGCCGCACCAACGGCGTTCTGATCTCGACCGGCGACGGCGAAGCGGTGGCCTATGCGCTCTGGTATCTCGAAGAGCGCGGCAAGCTGTTCGTCGTGCCCGGCACGAAAGTCTATCAGGGCATGATCATCGGCCAGCACGCCAAGGACAACGACCTCGAGGTCAATCCGCTGAAGGCGAAACAGCTCACCAACATCCGCACGACCTCGAAGGACGAAGCCGTGCGCCTGACGCCGATCGTGCCGATGACGCTGGAGCAGGCGATCGCCTACATCGAGGACGACGAACTGGTCGAAGTGACGCCACTCTCGATCCGCATCCGCAAGCGCGAACTCTCCCCCCACGACCGCAAGCGCACAATGCGCGCGGCGGAAGCGGATTAAGGACGGCCGACTTTCACGCCGGTCTTGCGATGGCTGGCGAAATAGAGGCGCAGCACCCAATTCATCTTGGTCTGCCAGCCTTTGCCCTGCTTTTTGAACCACCGCACCATGTCTTCATCGAGACGGATGGTGACGCTCTTCTTGCCCGGGCGATACATCAGGCCGACATAGACGGGATCGGCTCCATCCCATTCGGGGATGTCGCTGAAATCGATATCGTCATCGGACAGTTTGTCCAGCGCTTTCAATTCGCGGCGCATCTCAGCGGTGATCTTGGGTATGCCTTTGGTACGCACGATATTCGGCTTTGCTCGCTTTGCGCGCTGAGATGATGCGGATGACGTCTTGGCCGTCTTCTTCGAACGCGGTGAAGCTGACGAAGAAGAGGCGTCCGAATGCTTCACCGATCGCTCGAAACCTGATTTCTCCATGATCGTTGCCTTCCTCGACATCGAATATGTTGGGGTCTTCGAAAATATGCGCGGCGATTTCGAAGCGAACGCCGTGTTTGCGCCAGTTCGTTTCCGCCTTTCGCGGGTCCCATTCGAACCGGACGTCGTCCACGGCTGCCCCTCAATCGCGATATTCAATCTATCCGTGCATGGATAGCGCTGAAATTCCCGATCTGGCAACCCGCCGACTGCGAGGCCAATGTAACTACATTTGTACGTACACAGTCAATGGCACTGACGGTCCGCCGATTTACCCCGCCAGCCCTTGCCAAACCGCCATGCCGAGGCCGAGGGCGCGCATGTCGCCGGTGGTGGTGCCTTGCATGCGGTTCATCGCGTAGCCGAGCGTCATGCGTGCATCTATGTCGATGATCGTGAGCGAGCCGCCATAGCCGCCCCAGAAGATCGTATTGGCATTGGGCAGGGGCACCATCGGGCTCGGCAGGCCGAAGCCCATGCCGTATTTCACCGGCTGGCCGAGGATGAGGTCGGTGCCTTCGATCTGCGGTTCGAGCGCCTTGCGGCATCCCGCTTCCGACATGAAGCGCTTGCCGTTCGCCATGCCGCCATTGGCGAGGATCATGTGGACCGTCGCGATGGCGCGCGCATTGCCCGTGCCGCCGGCGGCCGGAATCTCCGCGCCGCGCCAGGCACGCGTCTTCGTCGCGACGACATCGACGCCGGGATTGAGCGCCATGTTCTTTTGAAGGTCCGTGGTCGCGACGTCCTGCATCGTCGCACCCGGCGGGATCGGGATCAGATCGGCGACACGGGAATCTTCCGATGCCGGAAGACCGATATGGAAATCGGCGCCGAGCGGTTCGGCGATCTCTTCGCGGAAGACGGTGCCGACCGTTTTACCGGCGATGCGGCGAATGACTTCACCGACGAGATAGCCCTGCGTCAGCGCGTGATAGCCGGGCGCGGTGCCGGGCTCCCAATAGGGCGCCTGCGCCGCGAGCAGCGACGTCGCTTTTTCCCAATCGTAGAGATCGTCATAGGTGATCTTCTCTTTCCATCCCGAGAGCCCGGCGGAGTGGCTCATCAGATGGCTGACTTTCACGCCGGCTTTGCCGTTGGCGGCGAACTCCGGCCAGTAATGCGCGACCGGCTTGTCGAAATCGAGCGCGCCACGATCGGCGAGCAACAGCGCGGTCAGCGCCGTCATCGTCTTCGTCGTCGAATAGACGTTGACGATGGTGTCTTTCACCCACGGCCGTGTCTTCTCGCCATCGGCGTAGCCGCCCCACAGATCGGCGACGATCTCGCCATTGTGCGTGGCGCAGAACGAGGCGCCGATATCGGCGCCGCTGTCGAGGTTGGCGTCGAACGCCGTGCGCACCGCCGCGAAGCGGTCCAGAGTGAATCCGTCTGACATTGTGGTCCTATTTCCGTGTGAGGCCGAGCTGGCCGCCGATGAGTTTATCCATCGCACGCTTCGGCAGGATAGCCTGAACGATCTCCGCGAGCGGTTCCGGCGTCACGACATAACGCACCTTCGGGCTCGCGGTGGTGAGCGCATGATGGATCGCTTCGCCGAGCTTCTCGGGTTTCAGACCCTTCGGCCCGCGGTCGAGCATATAGGCACGGATCTTCTGAAGCTGCGTCATATACGGCGTGTTGGCGTATTGCGTGACGTCGACTTCTTCGGCCTTGTCCCAGATCGGTGTCGCCACCGCGCCCGGCGCGACCACGATCACGTCGATGCCGAACAGCATCAACTCGCGGCGCAGCGATTCCGACAAACCTTCCATCGCGAACTTCGACGCGCAGTAGGGACCCATGAACGGGTTCGCGTTCTTGCCGCCGATGGAAGTGATCATCACGATCCTTCCCGGCTTGCCCGTGCGCGAACGGTCGGCGCCGAGCAATGGCGCGAACGCCTGCGTCACGATCACCTGGCCGGTGACGTTTACTTCGAGCTGATGGCGCAACTCGTCGATCTTGAGATAGAGCAGTGGGCCCGCGACCGCGATGCCCGCATTGTTGACGAGGCCGAACAAGGTCTCGCCGCCCAGCGCTGCCGACACCTGCTCCGCCGC
>DATJUS010000050.1:0-37730 GCA_035502175.1 Rhizomicrobium sp. | reverse complement strand
AGGCGGTCGAGGCTCGTCTCGTCATTGGCGAGGGAGTAGGCGACGGCGGCGCGCATCACCTGCTGGCGGTCGCTGTCGGTCAGTGCCCCGGCATCGTTCCAGTGCTGGCCGACGGCCTGTTCGGCTTCCTGGCCGGCGAGGGCCCAGTTGCCGCTTTCCCAGTAGATGTCCGCGCGCAGACGTGCGGTGTCGGGTTGCTGATCGACCGAGACCATGTCCAGCGCATCGGTCCAACGCTTCAAACCGGCGAGCGCGCGCGCTTCGAGCAGCATGCGCTGATGGCCGACATCGTCGGGAAGACCGCTGATCTGCGTGTTGCGGATTTCGTCGAGCGCGAGCTCGGGTTTCCTGTCGAGCAGATAGATGCCGGCAAGCGTCGCTGCGACCTGGGCGCGCGCCACACCGTCGAGGCGCTTGTCGATCTGGTATTTCAGAAGATCGGCTGCGGGGCCGAGCAGATCGACCGCGACCAGCCGGTCGGCCATGCGCCGTATCATCTCGTCGCCATCGGGTCCGATCGGCGTCAGGTCGATATTGTCGTAGAACAGCGACAGCGCTTCGACCGGCGGAATCTTGTCGGCCTGTCCGCGCAGGAACAGGTTCACGAACGCCGCGCGCATATCGTCCTGCGCCTGGCGGGCCATATCGTCGTTCGGGAAGCTGCTGGCGGCGATCCTGAGTGTGCGCATTCCCTCGCGCCAATGGCGCTTGGAGAAATAAAGCGCGCTCAGCTTGCGCAGCGTTTTCATTTCAAGAGCATCGCCGCGCCAGCGGAACCGCAGCTTCTCAAGCTCATTGATGGCGGCCGGAGCCTGCATCGAGCCATCGGCCAGCGCCGCATTGATGCGATAGAACACGGCGCGTGCGGCCTCTCGCTCGTTGCCGCTGCTTTCGACGGCGGCAAACAACGGCGCGGCATCCTTGCGGCCTTCGGCGGCGTAGAGCCTGGCGCGTTGGAGCTGTGCGTCGAGCATCAGCGGCTGCGGAAGATCGTCGGGCAAACGCGCCAGCGCGGCGTCGGCAATCTCCAGGTGGCCGCGGCCAAGGGCGGCTTCGGCGCTCGCGAGCCTGACCTGTGCCTGCCATTCCGCGGGATAGAGATGCATTACGGGACCGGCGCGATCCAGATCGGTCTGTGCATCGTTCCAGTTCTCAAGCGCGGTTTCGATCAGGCCGCGCCACAGCGCCGCGTGGCGGTCGCCGTCGAACGCGGTGCCGGCAATGTCATTGTGCGCATCGCGATAGCGGCCCATCTCGTAATCCGCGACCGCGCGCATGACGAGAAGCTGGCGATCGCTCTGCAGCGCCGGGTCGGCGGCCTGCATCAGATTGATCAGGCCGATGGTCTCGGCAGCGAAATGGTTGGAGAGATAGAACCGCGCCAGCGCGAGTCGCGCGTGATTGGCGTCCTCGACCTTCAGGCGTGCGGTGGCCGCGCGCAGGCGGCGCTCGGTGGCAAGGAAACTTCCGCCCTGGATACGCGACCAGTCGGCGAAGTTGAGGTAAGACGCGCCTGCGCCGTTGTTCGCGAGCGAGGCCGGCGAGTCAGCAACCGGCATCGTCGGCGCGGTGAGTGCCAGGCCGCCCTTGTGTGTGATCGTGACGCGCGTCGTGTTGATGGTGACGGCGAGGTCGTCGACATAAGGCGAGAGGACGAGGCCGGAAGCCGTCTTCAGCGCCTCGAACTCGACATAGGTGCGTTCGTTCAGTTGCGCGCGGCCTGCGGCGGCGGGAACGAGAATCAGCTCATCGCCGGCAACCGGATCGACGAGATTGAGCGTGCGCGTCGCGCCCGGAAGGAGGGTACTCAGCGAGGAATGCGTGGCATCGTCCTGGTTGCGCGCGAAGCCGATGGCGGTCGCATTCGATGTCACCTGCGGCGCGATCACGACCTTGAGGTTCGAGCCGTCCGGGAAGGCGGCGATCTCTTCCGGCTGCTTCAGCGTCAGGCGCAGGATCGTGACGTTGTTGCCGCTGGAGGCATCGACCTGATCGGGGAATGTGCCGAGCTGGGCTTTCAGCTTCGCGGCGTCTAGCGCAGGCGCATCCTGCAACACGATCCACGCCGTCATGCCGCGCATGAACACCGCGGAGCCTTTGCGGCTCGCGCCCGGGAACGTCATCACCGCGCCGTCGCGCGTAAGCTTGCCCTGCGCGTCGTTGAGCGGTTCGGTTGGTAGTGGCGTGGCCGCAGCGACCGTTGTCGAAGCAGGCGTGGTCGCGGGAGCAGATGCCGGTGTTGACGCCGGTGCGGTGGGCGTCGGCGTCGCCGCGGCGGCCTGTTGCGGCGCGGGTTTCGCCGGTGCCTGCGGTGCTTGTTTCGCGGGCGGCGCGGGCGTGACGACGGCAGTGCCCGACAATTTCGCGGCGGTCGCTGCGATGGTCTGCGCCTGTGCTGCGGTCACGGAGGTCTTCTTCGCATCCGGCGCATTGGCGGCGAGCAATGTGGGCTTGACCTTGCCCATGCCCGGCGGTGCGTAGGCGTCGGCGTCAGTCTTGGGCGCGAGCACGTCGAGCACGATGTGCTGGCCGTCGCGGAAATCGTGGAAGCCGGAATCCTGATCGGTCTCGAACTCGACGACGATGCCTTTGCCTTCGACATGCCAGGCGGCGTTCTTCACCCACGGCGGCGACTGGCGGATGAGGGCGGAGAAATCGGGCTTCGCCAAAGTCTCAAAGCGAACCGTCAGTTTCCCCGCGCCCGGATAGACGGCATAGGAAACGTTCTTCGACCAGTCGAAGACGATGCGCGTGAAATTCTTGTAGGCGCCAGCGCGCACTTTCAGCGCCTCGAGCGAATTGGGATCGACGGCGACCGCGGCTTTCGATGGCGGCGGCGGAAGATCGGGCGGTGTGCCGGAGAAACTCGCGGGCGCGAGGTCGATCGCGATCGTGTCGCCCGAACTGCTGCTATGCACACGCACCTGCTGCGCGAGCGCAAAGCGGAACGTTTTGCCGTCGCCATCGGCATGCACGCTGCCGACATAGGCGGGCAGGCTTTGAGCAAGCGTCGTCGGATCGGCGGAGATCTTGCGGTCGAACGTGATCGTGAGCACGCCGCCATTCGCGGACGCCGCGGCGTGCGCCACCGGCGTCATCGTGAACAGAAGCCGGGCATAGCCGTTCGACGTGTTGGTGGTGAGCGAATCCGCGCGCGCGCTTCCGCACGTGCCACAAAGCACGAGAGCGAAAAGGAGTGCGCGCGATGCCGCTCGCTTAGCCATGGGCACCCGCGGCGGCCGGCGCCTGTGGCGCGGGAGTCTTGGGCTGGGCCGCAGGTGGTGTCGCCTGTGCCTGCTGGCCGGGTGTCTTGGACGCATCGGCAGGCGTGGTCGTCGCTGCCGCTTGCGGTGCGATCGACGGGATCGGCGCGGGCAGGGCGGTCGGCGGTGCCGGCATCGCGGCGGTGGCAGCTGCCGTATCCGGCAGATTGAGCCGTCCCGCGAGTTTCACCGTCAGCTTCTGCGCATTGGCCGGATTCATCGCGGCCAGCACCGGCGCCAGCGCGTCGGATTTCATCAGCTGCGCCACCGGCACCAGGACGTCGTCGCTCAGGCCGTCGAAGATGCGCGCGGCATCCTTCGGCTTCATGGCGGAATAGGTCTTCACCAGCGAAGCGACCTGCTTCTGCTGCTCCGCATCGCGCTGGCCGAGCAGGATCGTCATCTGGGTCTGTAGGAGTTTCAGCGCCGCGATCTTCGCATCGACGCGCTTTTCGGTCGCTTCCAGGACGTTTTCGCGCATCGCCTGGTCGCGCGCACGGGCGTCGAGTTCGGCACGGCGCTTGGAGAGGCTGGTCAGCACGTCGACTTCGGAGGCGCTGGCGGTTTCACTGTCGTCGCTGGCGATATCTTTTGGCGCGGCGATACCGTCGCCGGGCATATTCGCCGCGACCGCAATTCCGTCTTTCGTCTGCGCCATGGCGCTGTGGACAAGGCCGAAGCCCTTCACGCCGAGCAGCGCGGTGCCGGCGATCACAACGGCCGGCAAAAGGCGAAGCTTCCTCGTGTTCATCGTGCGGCCCTCAGCGCGTCGAGGCGGCCCATGACGCTGCCTGACGGAAGATGTCCGTTCGCCCGATGCACCGGGATACGGGCCTGGGCGTTGGTGTCGACAGTGCGCTCCATGCGCTGCGCGATGCGCTCGCCGGATGCAGCCACCAGGGAGAGTTCATCGATCGTCGCGCGCGCAGTGGCGAGCTTGCGGTCGAGTTGTTCGCCGACTGTGCCCGCTGCCACCTGCAACGCGCGCAGCGATGCGCCGGCGGTGGCGAGCGAAGCGTTCAGATCGCCGATGGTGGCGTTCATTTCCTGCTGGCCCTGGCGAACCAGCTTGAGCCGGCGCTCCAGCACGACGCAGTACACAAGCGTCGCCGAGAGCAGCAGGCACAGTCCGCCTTCGATGATCAGGGTCGCAATCGTTGTCATGGTATTCTCCTAAAGCGCGCGCGAGGCGTCTGTGCGTTCGACGGCTTCGTCGACCTTGATCGCGACGGAAGACCCGACGCGGCCCATTTTGCCCTTGAGCAGCGGGACGCCGCGGCAGCGCATTTCGATTTTGCTTTCCGGTGTCGCGTTCAGCATCACCGTGTCGCCGATCTGAAGGTTCATCACCTTGTTCAGCGGCATCGTCATCTCATCGAGAATGGCGTCGATGTTGACGGTGGTGGACCACAGTTCGGTCGCCAGATGGCTTTCCCAGATCGAGTCGCGGCCAAACTTTTCGCCCATGAACTGCTGCAACAGCAGTTTGCGGATCGGTTCGAGCGTCGCGTAGGGCAGCAGCAATTCGGTGCGGCCACCGCGGTCTTCCATATCGATGCGCAGCTTGACCAGGATCGCTGCGTTGGCGGGACGCGCGATGGCGGCAAAGCGCGGATTGGTCTCCAGGCGGTCGAGTGAGAAATTCACCGGCGCCAGCGGTTCGAACGCGGCGCACATGTCCTCAAGGATGACCTCGATCATGCGCTGCACCAGCGTACGCTCGATGGTCGTGTAGGGGCGGCCTTCGATACGCATCGCCGAAGACCCGCGGCGTCCACCAAGCAACACGTCCACGATCGAATAGATCAGGTTCGAATCGACGGTGAAGAGGCCGTAATTGTCGAGCTGCTCCGCGCGGAACACGGCGAGGATCGCCGGCAGCGGGATCGAGTTCAGATAATCGCCGAAACGGATCGAGGTGATGCTGTCGAGGCTGACTTCGACGTTGTCCGATGTGAAATTGCGCAGGCTCGTCGTCATCAACCGCACCAGGCGGTCGAAAACGATTTCGAGCATCGGCAGACGCTCATAGGAGACGAGCGCGGAATTGATGATCGCGCGAACGCCGCTCTTGTCCTGGAGTTGGTCGTTGTTGACGTCGAAGCCAAGAAGAGAGTCGATCTCTTCCTGGTTCAGGATGCGTTCGCCGGTCGCCGATGTCTGCGGCGCTGCGAACTCTTCGGCTTCGTCGCCGGTTTCCGGCGCGGCTTGGGTCTCGTCGGTCATGGGATCCTACTGAACGATCATTTCTTTGAGCAGCACGTCCCGCACGTGATAGGGCGCGGCCGCCACGTTGATGCGGCGCAGAAGCTCTTCCTTCAGGCGCAGCACGCCGGCCGAGCCTTTGAGGTCGTCGATGCGCAGCTCGCGCAGATAGCCCTGGAACTGGTCGACGATGCGCGGCATCAGTGCCGTCATGCCGGCCTTTTCATCGGCATTGTTCAGCTCAAGCGAGGTGGCGAGCTTCAGATAAGCGGGGCTGCCGTCGGCGCTCTGGATGTTCACGATGATGTCGGGCACGTCGTAGAACGCGACTTGCGGCGGGGTGACCGGCACCGGTTCGGCGTTCGCCTCCTTGGTCGCGTCGGCCTTGGGCGCCGCGAACACGAAGAAATAGAGTCCGGCGCCACCGCCGCCCAGCACCAGCAGCAAACCGGCCGCTGCGATGATCAGCAGCTTCTTGTTGCCGAGCAGTTTCTTAACAAAACCTTGCTTCGGTTCCGCGGCCGCGGCTTCGCCGCCCTCCGGCGCCTCTTCCGGCTTTGCTTCTTCCTGCTTCTTTGCCTTGGCCATGCCCGCCCTCGTCACTCTTGGTGAATGCACGGTATGCGGACGTGGTTAAGGACTGGTTCAAATCGCGCGGGGTGGCAGCTTTATCCCGGCAGAGTTTGCCGCACCCCGTCCGGCGTATTCCGCAAAGCTCAGGATTTCCGCGGCTTTCCGGCTGGCATGACCGCTGCAGTCTTGGACCTGCGGACCAGAAAGGACCGCGGACCATGGATAACTCACTTCTCGTTTCGATTTCCCAGCAGCTCGCCGCGTACCAGTCGATGGACGTGATCGCGAACAATATCGCCAACGTGTCGACGCCCGGCTATCGCCGCGAAGAGCCGACCTTCCAGGAATATCTGGCACAGGTCCCGGCCGGCGAAGGCGACACGACGGGCACCCAGACACTCTCCTTTGTGCAGGACAGCGGCATCGTGCGCGACATGAGCGAAGGCCCGCAGCAGACGACCGGCGGACAGTTCGATGTCTCGCTGCACGGCAAGGGCTTCTTCGTCGTGCAGACGCCGAGCGGCCCGCGTTACACCCGCAACGGCCATTTCGGTCTCGATACCGGCGGCCAGATCGTCGATGACAGCGGCAACCCGGTGCAGGGCGACGGCGGCGCGATCACCATCAATCCCGACGACGGCGACATCCATATCGGCGTCGACGGTACGCTGAGCGGCAAGAACGGCCAGCTCGCGAAACTGAAAGTCGTGACCTTCACCAATGAACCGGCGCTTCAGAAGGTCGGCCAGAACATGTTCTCCGCGACGGAGACGCCGAACCAGGCCGTCGATTTCAAGATCACGCAAGGAACGCTCGAAGGTTCGAACGTTCAGCCCGTGGTCGAGATTTCGCGCATGATCGATGTCATGCGCGCCTATCAGGCGACCGCAACCATGACCCAATCCCAGCAAGATCTCATGCGTCAGGCCATCGACAAGCTCGGCTCGACGCCAGGAAGTTAAGGAGAAACACCATGCGCGCTCTTGCAATCGCCGCCACCGGCATGCTCGCACAGCAGACCAACGTCGAAGTCATCGCCAACAATTTGGCGAACATGAACACGACGGGGTTCAAGCAGCAGCGCGCCGAATTCCAGGACCTGCTTTATCAGAATGTCGAGCAGCCGGGCGCGCAGACATCCGACTCCGGCACGCTCCTGCCCAGCGGCATCCAGCTTGGCGCCGGTGTGCGCACGGCGGCCGTGTACCGCATCATCAGTCAGGGCTCGCTGACGCAGACCTCGAACCCATACGATCTCGCGATCAACGGTTCGGGCTATTTCCACATCACCATGCCAGACGGCACCGATGCCTATACGCGCGCGGGCAATTTCTCGCTCTCGCCGGAAGGCCAGCTCGTCACCGATAAAGGATATGTCGTGGCGCCGGGCATCGCGGTGCCTGCGAACGCAACCGGCATCACCATAAATGCGCAGGGCCAGGTGCAGGCGACGATCCCCGGCCAGACCGCGCCGCAATCGGTCGGTCAGCTCGAACTCACGCGCTTTCCGAATGAAGGTGGACTGAACGCGACCGGCGACAATCTCTTCACCGAGACACCGTCTTCGGGTTCGCCGCAGTCGGGCGTTCCCGGATCGACGGGCTACGGCACGATCCAGCAGGGCTTCCTCGAAGGCGCCAACGTCAACGCGGTGGAAGAGATGACCTCGCTCATCACCGCACAGCGCGCCTACGAAATGAATTCCAAGGTCATCACCGCTGCAGATCAGATGCTGCAGGAAACTTCTCAGTTGGGACAGTAAACCATGAAAGCCCTGTTTCTCTTCGTTTGCGCGTTGATCATGGCCTATCCGGCCTTTGCCGACCGGGCCTTTGCGGACACCGGTGTGCGCATCGTCGTTCCCGCCCGCGATATCGCGCGCGGCGACACGATCTCCGAATCCGACCTCACCTACGCGTTCGTCGCGCCGAACGCGATCATGCCGGGTGCGGCCACTAACATGAACGCCATCGTCGGCATGCAGACGCGCCGCGTGCTGCGCGCCGGCGAGACGATGCGCAACGACGATGTGCGCGCGCCGATCGTCGTCGTCAAAGGCACGACCGTGACGATGGTGTTCGATGCACCGGGCGTCACGCTGACGGCGACGGGCCGCGCGATGAGCGAAGGCGGAGTCGGCGACACGGTCACGGTGCAGAACCCGGCCTCGTTCCGCCAGATCAGCGCAGTGGTGACGGGCCCTGGCACGGTGAAAGCCCTCTCCGGTATGGGCGTGATCTCCACGCGCGTCGCCAGCCGCTAAGAACAAGACTTCAGAGGATCAAAGACATGCGTTTCGTTTCGAAGATGGTGCTGGGACTGATGGCCACGACGGCGCTTGCGGGTTGCAGCGCGGTCGACCGCATCAAGGATATCGATGGCGGCCCAAAAATTGCGCCGATCGCGGGCCCTGTCGCGCAGACGGTGACCAACGTGCCGATGCCGCCCGCGCCGACGGAACCGCGCGGCAACAGCTCGCTCTGGCAGGCCGGCGCGCGCAGCTTCTTCCACGATCCGCGCGCCAGCCGCGTCGGCGACATCATCACCGTGAACGTGTCGGTTGCCGATGCCGCGAAGTTCTCGAACACGACCCAGCGCTCGCGCACCAATGCGGACGACGCTAACCTGACCAACTTCTTCGGCCTCGAGAAATCGCTCGCCGCCGCGGGTATGGATCCGGCGAACCTCATCAAGATGGGGTCCGACACCTCCAATGTCGGCGCCGGCGGTATCGACCGTTCCGAAAGCGTGAACCTCACGCTCGCGGCTCTGGTGACGCAGGTTCTGCCGAACGGCAACATGGTGATCGGCGGCCATCAGCAGATGAAGGTCAACAACGAGCTGCGCGATCTGGAAGTCACCGGCATCGTGCGCACGGAAGACATCACCAGCGCCAACACGATCGACCTGTCGCAGATCGCCGAAGCGCGCATCACCTATGGCGGCAAAGGCACGGTCACCGATGTGCAGACGCCGCGCTACGGCTCGCAGTTGCTCGATATCCTGATGCCGTGGTGATTGACACCGCGACAGCGGTGTCATCCCGGACGGCGAAGCCGATCCGGGACCTACGGTGGATGTTCCGAAATGGGTCCCGGCTCACGCGTTGCTTCGCAACGCTGGCCGGGATGACAGTTTATAAGGTCAGTCGTCGCGGTAGACTTTTTCGCGACGCTCATGCCGCTCTTGCGCTTCTAGCGAGAGCGTCGCGATCGGGCGCGCATCGAGGCGCTTGAGCGCGATCGGCTCGCCGGTCTCTTCGCAGAAGCCGTAGGAGCCGTCATCGATGCGGCGCAGGGCGGCGTCGATCTTGGCGATCAGCTTGCGCTGACGGTCGCGCGTGCGCAGTTCGAGCTGACGTTCGGCTTCGGTGGAGGCGCGGTCCGCAAGGTCGGCATGCGGCACGGTTTCGGCCTGAAGGTTCTGAATCGTTTCGCGGCTTTCGCGAAGAATATCGTCTTTCCAGGTGTTGAGCTTGCGGCGGAAATACTCGCGCTGTTTCTCATTCATAAAGGGTTCGGATTCCGACGGCCGGTAGCTGGCCGGGAGCTGGATGCCCATGCACACTTCCTTCGACTGTTGGTACGCCTCTCCAGAGGGCCGGTGTTATAGCGACGCGCCAGATGCCCCGCAATCGCTATTCCAAGACCAGGTAAGCTGTGAAACTTTATATCTGTCAGTAACTTAGCCGCGACTGGTTCCGCGTGCCCAGTCGACCAGCCCCGCCAGGACCGCCAGCAGTCCGTAAGCGAACAAAGCGGTCTGTGCTTCGGCCGCCGGAGTCGCGGGAATGGGGCCGAAACTGCCGTACAATTCCACGCCCGTCATCGCCGCTACGAACAGCCAAAACCACATATCGCCAAGCTTGGTCTTCGACGGAACGGCGCGCACATAGATGATCGCGCCCGCGAGCAGCGTGACGAGTTCGAGCGGCAGGCTGATCCACATCCAGCGCCACAGACCGAGGCCCACCTTGTCGGTGTCGCCGATCAGCGGCAGGTCCGGCACATGCACGACGAAATCGAGAAGCCAGTGCGAGAACACGGCGCCGGCCACCACGGCGATCACCGCCGCGCGCCGCTCGTGCACGAACAGAAGCGCGATAACGCCGAAAACGAGCGACAGGATCAGTGCGCCGATCAGGCCATGCGTATACGGCATGAAATAGAGATCGAGCGGGCTCCCTTCCGTGAAGCCCGGGACGATGCGCACCTTCTCGATGCCGCCCAGCACCAGCGCCGACCAGCAGACGTCGAGCCACTGCACCGCGACGAACAGGATCCAGAGCGGGACCGGCTTGACGATGGGCTTGGCGGCAAGCGCGGGTCCGTAATGTCCGATGAACATGGTCAGCTCCTGATTTTGATGCGGCCGCCACCAAGATGGGTGTGGCCGAAAGCGTCGGGGTATTTGAGGCCGAAGCCAAGCGCGCGGTCGAAGCCGATATGGGCAAGCCAAATCAGCGCTGCGGCAAGTGGGAGCGGTTGGTTTGCCATCAGCGCGATGCTTCCGAGAATCAGCGGGCCGATAGTCGAATGGACTGCATTGTATCCAACGGCGCCGAGCCGCGGTCCGAAGAGATAGGCGGCGAAGATGAGGTCCGGCGCCAGGAAGAATTCCGCGAAGGTCAGCCAGCTCGCGTGCATGCGTGCATAGAAGAAGAGGCTAGCGCCCAGAAGGGCGAGCCCTTCGAGGCGGAGGAGCGCCCGCACGGGGCCTTGGGTCTGACCGTTGTCCTGTTCCATACCCATCGAGATAGACCGGACCAGACCAAACATAAATTGCCGAAGAGCGTGTAATATCTATACAATTCTGTATGGATGGCGCGGACACCTGGGACCTGTATCGCTCGTTTCTGGGCGTGCTGCGCTTTGGCAGCCTGTCGGCGGCGGCGCGCGAGCTTGCGCTGACGCAGCCCACGCTCGGCCGCCACATCGATGCGCTCGAAGCCGCGCTCGGCACCAAGCTGTTCGCGCGCTCGCGGCATGGCCTCGCGCCGACACAGGCGGCCCTCACCCTTCTGCCGCATGCCGAGGCGATGGAGGCGGCCGCGCTGGCGCTCCGGCGTGCGGCGTCCGGGGAGGCGGGAGAGCCCGCGGGCGCAGTGCGCGTCACCGCCAGCAACGTTATCGGCGCCGAAGTCCTTCCACAGATCCTCACGCAATTCCGCGAGCGTCATCCGGCGATCGCGATCGAACTCGCGCTCAGCGACCGCACACAGGATCTCTCGCGCCGCGACGCCGACATCGCCGTGCGCATGGTCCGTCCGACACAGAAAGCGCTGATCGCCAAGCGGCTGGGCGCGGTGCGCATCGGTCTCTTTGCGCACACGCGTTATCTCGCGCGCCGCGGCACGCCGCGCAACATCGACGAACTCGCCCATCACGACATCATCGGGTTTGACCGGGAGACCGCGGCGATGCGATCGCTCGGCATGTCGCTTTCCATCACGCGCGATCTCTTCGCGCTGCGCACCGACGACAATTCGGCGCAGCTGAACGCGTTGCGCGCGGGCTTCGGCCTGGGCATCTGCCAGATGGGCATTGCGGCGCGCGACAAGAACCTGGTCGCGGTGCTCCCCGGGCTCGTCTCCTTCCAGCTCGAGATGTGGCTGGTCATGCATCAGGATCTGCGCGCCAACAAGCGCGTGCGCCTCCTCTTCGATCATCTCGCCGCGGCGCTGAAGGATTACGCGGCGATCAGGGCGTGAGCGCGATCAGAAGCTCCAGCGACGGCCGGCAGAATCCGCGCGGCACCGGCGGCGACATCTTCGCGAACAGCGCGGCGAGCGCGTCCTCGTAAGCCTTGTCCGGCTGATAGTTTTTCTGATCCACCGATCGCGGTGAATAGCCATCCAGAACCAGCGTGATGTTTTCCATGCCGAAGGCGAGATCGAACTCGTGCCAGGAAACGCCGCGGCCGCCGCGATAGAGATTTCTCTGCGCTTCTGGCGTGAAGGCCTCATGGCGCTTGGCGGGATGGGTTTCGCGTTCCGACCGCGCGCGTGCGAACGCGAATGCGAGCTCGTCGGGAAGACTGTCGGTGAAAACGAGTTTCGAGGAATGCCAGTCATAGGGCGAGAAGCGGTTTGGCGTCTCGAACGTGGCCAGCATCGCGCCATCGCGCTGCATGAGCGTTCTGGCCAGCGCGAGCAGATGAAGCCGCTCCGGAATGAGAAGATGTTCCAGCATCGCGTAGCAGACGATCAGATCGTACGGCCCGGGAAAGATCGCAGCGTCCACGTCGCTTTCGAGCCAGTCGGGCGCGACCTCCATGAACGCCGCTTCGATGCCGAGCAGCGGCAGGCGCTTGCGGGCGACGTTCAACGCACGGGTCTGGATATCGACGCCGGTCACACACGCACCGGCACGCGCGAGTGCGGCGGTGGCCGAGCCCGATCCGCATCCGATTTCCAGAATGCGCAAGCCGGCGAGCGGCCGTGCCTGCTCCAGCCACGGCACGAAGACCTGGCTCGCCTGCGACAGGCGCGTGCACAATTGGAGCCGGAGTTTCTGCTGCCCCTCGGGCGTCAGGATGAAATCCTGCCACCCGGCTTTGCGGCGGATCAGGTTCTCGCAGATGCAGGGGATCATCTCGCGCCAATATGCGGAATCGATCTCGTGCAACCAGGGCGCCATCCAGCCCTGCGAGTCCCAGAATTCGGCGTGGAAATACGCGTCGGGAATGGTCATCGCGCCACTCTAATCATGCCGGGCGGGCCCCGAGAAAGCGCCATTTTCCGCTCGGCGCAAAGGGGTGGACAGGTGCGGGGGGATGGCCTATATCCGCCCACCTTTCGCGGGTTCGCCCGCTGGTGGCGCGGGGTGGAGCAGCCCGGTAGCTCGTCAGGCTCATAACCTGAAGGTCACAGGTTCAAATCCTGTCCCCGCAACCAACCTCTCACGGACAATTCTGAAACCGGTGCGCGACGCGGCTATTCGCACGCGCCGGGCGCGGCCGCGAAGAAGTCGCGCAGGACGGCCGCGCCATATTCCGCGTCCATGTGCTTGTCGTGGTCTCCGGGCTGCTGAATCGTGAACCGGGCCGGCTGCTGCGAATGGTGTCCCTGTGTCGCGATGCCATCCGTGTCGCGCGTGGCCATGGGCTGGGGAATGAACGTGGCGTCGAAGCCCGCCACGATGTCCCGGCTGAGGCTTTCGAACATCTGGACCAGGCTCGCGTTGAACCCGCGTTCCGTCAGCCGGCCGCGCAGCGCGGACATCTGCACGTCCGCGATCGGCATCGGCGACACAAAAGCCGGAACGGTCGCGATCGCTCTGAGCATGGCGAGAATTTTCACGGCGAGCGTTTCGCGCAGCGCTGTCTCGACGCTGCGGCGGAAGGCGTCTTCCGTTCCGCTCTCCGGCCAGCGCGGAGAAACACCCTCGATCCGCTGCTGCTTCAGGAGAGCCAGAGGCACCATGACGGACAGTTCGAGACCGTGGAGGAGATAGAAATCATATTCGTCGCGGATCGCTGTCCTGCCGCCCGATGTGATCGTCAGCGCCTTTGCGAGATAATCGTTCGATGCCGAGAGGGCTTCGCCGGATAGCGTGAGGCCGGTCATCGACTTTCCTGGCCCGGCGAAAAATGTGGCCGACAGGCGGGGATGATTTCCAGTCAGCGGCAATCCGGTTTTCAGCGCGGCGAGATGCGAATCTCCGATGAAACAGACGCGTGCCACTACGGATCCCTCATGCGGTGCTTGAACAGAGCGATGACGATCGCATGCATGCGTGTGCGCGATGTCGATCGGAATGACGCATAAACGAAAAGGGCGGGTCTTGCGACCCGCCCTTTCACGCTTTCAGCCGTTAGGCCGATTTATCAGCCACCGAGGTCAATGACCGCGCGGCGGTTCTGCGGCTCACGAACGCCCGGGCCCGTCGGGACCAGCGGATCGTGGAAGCTCTTGCCCTGGATCGAGATCGAACCAGCGTCGAGGCCTTCGCGGACCATTTCGTCCTTGACGGCGCCGGCGCGGCGCTCAGAGAGAGCCTGGTTGTACGTGTCGGAACCGACCGTGTCGGTGTGACCCGTGACCATGACCTTCACCATGCCCTGCGTCTTCGCGGCCTTGACGGCTTCGGAGACGACTTCCTGCGCCTTGTCCGTCAGGTTCGACTTATCGAAGTCGAAGAAGACGATGAACGTCTTCACAGCCGGCGGCGGCGGCGGCGGGGGCGGAGGAGGCGGCGGCGGCGGGGGAGGCGGCGGCGGCGGGGCCGGCGGCTCGAGGTACCAGCGGAAGCCGATCAACGCCACGTTCTCGGTGTAGTGGTTCACGTGAACCGGCGTCAGGCCCGGGATCTCCGACTTGAAGTCGCCATCCGACTGTTCCTGGCGATAGCGCCAGTCAGCATAGAAGTCGACCGCCGGGCTGATGCCGAACGACAGGCCCGTGATGCCCTGCCACATGAACGCGGTCTTCGTGCCGTACAGCGCGCGCAGCGGCCCGAGCTTGCTGTCGAGAGCAAGCGAGCCAACACCGGCGCCGGCGCCAACCGACCACGTGATGCCGTGCCACAGCGGCAGGTCATAAACGACGTTGCCCATAAAGGTTTTGAGCGTCTTACCACCGCCCAGACGCGTGCCGCCGATATTGTCGGCGTCCGTCGAATTGTAATCGTAGCTGAGTTCAAGTTCGGTGCGGATATTCGCGTCCCACTTGTAGCCAGCGGAGACCAGGGCAAGCGCGCCCGGATCATACGCAATATGCTGGGGACCAGCCGCACCCGCAGCTGTGGTGAGGTGCACGAGCTCCGGCGCGTTGTAACCGGCGCCCAAACCCAAGTACCAACCTGTGTAATCACTTGCCGCTGCCGGCACAGACAGCGCCGCCAGAGCAACGCCCGCCAAGGCGATCGAACGAAGTTTCATTTCTACCCTCGCTTCATAAAACCGACGGGCAGGGACCCCCCCACCAGAACGTCAGACCATCAGGATCGTTATAACGACTAAGAAACGCAGAGTCTTCCTGCGTGACCCTTTTGACAATGCATTAAGCACTGGCAATTCGGGTTTTCTCTGCGCCCTGTGACTGAGGCGCAACAGGCGTGCCCAGGGTGGCGAAGGCATCGCCCGGAGCACTTAAGAGAAATGCATAACGCCCTGGAAGTAAACGCAAATGTGTGCTGGCCTGCGCGATATTTTCAAGCCCGTTGAGAAGCTCCACACGGGGTTCGACATGAAACAGCGCCAGCCAGCCGAGAAGCGCTTTTCGGGCCGGCGCCGCAAGCCCCGCAAGGTCGCCAAAGTCGACAATGTGAATCCGGCCGGGCGGGGAAAGAGCCGCCGAGGCCGCACTAAGTGACTGTTTCCAATCGGGAATCATGGAGAGGCTGTACGAGAAAACGATTTCGTCGAACGGCGCCTGCGCGCCGAACAGCGCCGGAGTCAGTGCTTCCGCATACCCGTGGGCCAGCGCGATCTGATCGCTCAGGCCTGCGCGGGCAATGGCTTTGGCGGCGGTCTCCAGCATCGCCTCGGAAGCGTCGAGCCCGAAGAATCGGCGGCCCGGATAGCGTCTGGCCATCCTGATGAGATTGCGCGCCGTACCGCAGCCCACTTCCACGATATGCGCGCTGGGCGAAGGCTCCAGCTCACGGATCAGCCGGTCACGGCCGAAAAGGTAATATTTACGCGTAAAATCATAGATATAGCGCTGGCGCCGGTAGACGCTGTCCATCAGCTCGGCATGGCTTGGCATCGCGAACGCCTACGACAACGCCCTGCGCGTGTAGACGTGGAAGCCGCCGTAGATCGAGGAGCGGTCGCGGGCGTGCCAGGCGCGGCTTTCCGATTCCAGATAGGTCCAGGGCGCGAGAAGCTCGGCCGGCAGTTTGCGCGGCAGCGGCGAGTCGGCGCCGGCGGTGCGGAAGATCACGCGCGCATCGCGCGTATCGGCGGTGCGATCGATCTCGGTCCAGAGTGCCGCGAGCTGATCGGGGTTCATCCAGTCCTGCGCATCGAGAAGCACATAGCGATGCATCGATTGCGCCGGCTGCTGCCCGAGGAAGTCGGTGAGCGATGCGTGATTGACCTCCACCTTATCCGTCCGTGTACGGATGAGGTCGTAGGTGTTGCGCTCGAGATAGGGTGGAATCGCTTCGCGGTTTTCGACGTCGTAGCCGCGCCCGAACGCCTGCCACGCGAAGTAATTCTGGTTGATCGGGAAGTCGCAGGCGAGGCGTTCGACACGATCGCGCAATGACGCGATAGCGCTGCCATTGTTGGTCGAAATGAGCTCGTCATATTGCGCCGGCGGGATGCCGAGTGCGTACAAAGACACCGGCGATTTCGACAGCAGCTTGACCGATTTGTAGTCGAACAGCGGCGCGATGATGCGCTCATAGGCATCGCGCTGTTCTTCCGGCGTGCGCGCCTCGAGAATATCTTCGAGACGTTTGCCATGCAGCTTGGCCGCGACATGCAGAATGCCGATGAAACGTCCGAGCAGGCCGTAGCGATAGAGATTGCGCGCGAACATGTTGATGCGCCGGCCGTGAAGCGGAATGTGCTTCTCCCAGTAGCGCCGCGTGGTCTCGTCGAGATGGCTGCTCAGGAATTTGTCGTACGCGTCGCGGTTCGCCTTGTCGTTCGCGCTGCCGAAGAAGCGGAAGAAATCGTCGTAGGTCGGCAGATATTCGAGTGCGGCCAACTTCAGCTTGGTCAGCGCGATGTGGTTGGTGTTCAGATCAACGGCAATGATCTCTGCCGGATCGGCGGCCAGATAGTTCAGGACATTGCAGCCGCCGGATGCGATGGTGAGAAGGCGGTGGCTGGGCTTCAGCGCCAGCGCCTCGAGATCGACCGCGGGGTCTTCCCAAATCTGGTTATAGACAAACCCCTGAAACATAAGGGTAAAAAGGCGCTCCAGCGCGCCACGCTTGGTGCGGGCGGGCTGCTGATGGGCGGCTCGTTCCAGAAGCAGGTTTGTCATGGAATCCCTTGGGAAGACGCGTTGCCGATACTGTCGCCGTGATGGCGCTTTCTAGGATGGATCGTGGCGTTCGGGCAAAGCCTTTGCCCTGATTTTATGACAGCTTTTTGACGTCTTGCGCTGCAACATAGGCGCCTCTAAGGGTGCGTCATGACCGACGCTCGCAAAACACCCATCGAAGAAGTCCTCGACCTCCTCGATCTGGAGAAAATCGAAGAAAACATCTTCCGCGGCGTCTCTCCCAAGGACCGCATGCAGCGCGTGTTCGGCGGGCAGGTGCTGGGACAGGCGCTGGTCGCCGCGCTGCGCACGGTGGAGGGCCGCGTCTGTCATTCCTTCCACGCGTATTTTCTGCGCGCCGGCGATCCGAAAGTGCCGATCCTCTACGAGGTCGACCGTTCGCGCGACGGCGCCAGCTTCACCGCGCGCCGCGTCGTTGCGATCCAGCACGGCCAGCAGATCTTCAACATGGCCGCGTCGTTCCAGGTGCCCGAAACCGGCTACGAACATCAGTTCGACATGCCGAACGTGTCATCGCCGGAAGAGCTGGAAGACGAGCACACGCTGCGCCTGAAAGAAGTCGACAAGATGCCGCCAGAGGCGCGCGAATGGGCGCTGCGTCCGCGGCCGATCGAAATGCGCCCCGTGAACTATCGCGGCTTCTACAATCGCGGAAAATCGGAACCGTTCGACAATATCTGGATCAAGGCGACCGGTCCCGTTCCCGCCGATCTCGGCACGCAGCAGGCGGTGCTTGCCTACGCGTCCGATATGTCGCTGCTCGACACCGCGTTGTTGCCGCATGGCGTCGACTGGCATTCCGGTATGCAGATGGCGAGCCTCGATCACGCGATGTGGTTTCATCATCCGTTTCGCGTCGACGACTGGCTGCTCTATGCGCAGGACAGTCCGAGCGCGTCCGGTGCGCGGGGGTTCAATCGCGGCGCGTTCTACACGCGTGCGGGAAAGTTGGTGGCGACGGCCGTGCAGGAAGGCCTGATGCGGCCGCGTCCGCCGCGCGAAAAGAAATAGGCGCTTACGACGTCCACTTCACCTGCGGCACGCGCCGCGGATGGCTGTAGAACGTGTTCGACATCGAGATCGGAATCTGCACGAACCAGGTTTCCGGCGGTGTGTAGGTGTACGTCACTTCCGCCATGATCACGCTGCCGCCGCTGGTGACGAGCCCGGTGGGCACCGTGACCGCCGATCCAACGGTGCGGCCCGAGCCGGTGTTGGCCTTGCTCCAGTCCACTTTTGCACCGCCCTTGCCATCGTCGATGGCGCTGGTGATGACGATCTTCAGCCCCGTCGTCGAATACGGATAGACCAGCGCGCTGAGCGCGGAAAAGACGTTGTTCATGTCCGACGTGCCGACCGAACTTTCCTGCGCGATCAAGTCGGAGGCGGCACTCGCCGTGTTGCTGATATTGGTTTTGCAGATCAGCGCGCTCGTGATTTCGATGCCGCCGAAACACAGCACAAGCATGAGCGGAAGGATCATGGCAAACTCCGCGGCCGCCATGCCGTCGCGCGCTTTGCGGAATCTGCGAAGAAGCTTCAGCATCCGCTAAGGCCCGTCGTGAAAGGTTCGTTGCGGAACGCGGACGCCGCGTAGAGCAGATGCTTGCTGTTCGCCATCGTGGTCAGGAACGAGGTCAGCACCGGCGTGAACACGGGCCATGCATAGAACACGCGCACGAGCACGACGCTGCAGGCGGTTCCGGTCTGGAAATTGTTGAGCGGAATCATGTTGCCGCTCGAATCGAGTGGCGGCGAGAACACGATCGATCCGAAGTTCGAGAAGGCTTCCACGTCGACATAGAGCTGGTTGTCGCACGGCACCAGCGGCGCGATCTCGGTGCAAACCTGCGTGCGCACCTGCGCCTGGGTGAGCTGCTCTCCCTGCACCTGGCCGGTGCGGATCATGCGCCCGATATCGTCGGTTGCGTGCTGCAGCGTGGACTGGGCGAAGAAGATGATGCCGATCTCCATGATCGCGAAGAGCAGCAGGAAGAACACCGGCGCGATGAGCGCGAATTCGACGATCGCGGAGCCGGAGCGGCTGTCCTTGCGCATGCGCCGGCCGACGCGGCGCAGACGATCGCTCTTTTGATTGTCGAAGCCGGTCACGCCCGCTGGTCCCACGAACTCCAGCATCTCCGTAAGCCCGATCGCGGTCCAAACGAAGGAGAAGCTCACGGCGTGATGAAGGAACCCTTTACCACGCCGCCCGCTTTGCGAAGACGTTAGTAGTTTATTTGTCTTTCTTTATAGCTTTCGGGATTTCGGTGCCGTCGTTAACGCACGCCTAACCATCGATGGCGTTTGTGCGAGCAAATCGCGCGCGCCCGCCCAATGATGCCCGCTCGGAAATCTGGGGTGTCATCACCATGCCGACCGGCGCCAAAACCCGCTTCGCAGAGCTCGCAAAACGCTTCGGCCGTTCGACGCGTGCCAATGTCGCGATGATCTTCGGCCTGTCGCTCGTTCCGCTGACGCTCGCCGCCGGCGCGGGGCTCGATTATTCGCGCGGCATGCTGGTGCATGCGCAGCTGATCACGGCGCTCGATGCGGCGGCGCTGGCGGTCGGCGCGACACCCGGCCTGACCCAGACGCAGATGCAGACGCTGGCGCAGCAATACTTCAACGCCAACTACAAGATGGATACCTCCTTCGGCACGCCGACGAGCGTGAGCGTCAGCGTGTCCGGCCAGTCGGTGACGGTGGCGACCAGCGATCCGATGCCGACCACGCTGATGGCCGTCACCGGCGTCAAACAGATGACGATAGCCGCATCGTCGACGGTTGTGTGGGGTCAGGAAAAGCTCTGGGTGTCGCTGGTTCTCGACAACACGGGTTCCATGACCCAGGCGGACTCGTCCGGCACCAGCAAGATCAGCGCGCTCAAGACGGCGACGCACTCGTTGCTGACCATGTTGCAGAATGCGGCAACCACCGCCGGCGCGGGTTCGGTTCAGGTCGCGATTGTCCCATTCGCGCGTGACGTGAAGATCGGCACATCCTATTCCGCGCAGACCTGGCTCGACTGGAGCGACTGGAAGGCGGCGCCGTCGCAAACGCCGTCTACAAGCATCGGTCCTGGCGACAGCTGTCCTTTCCAGGATAACGACGAGGGCTTCCACTGCCAGACGACGCCGACAAACGGCAGCTCCAGCACGACCAAGATTCCCAGCAGCGGCACCTACAAGGGTTATATCTGCCCCAGCGATAACAGCGTCGGCCACTACTACAACGGCTGTTGGACAAGTGTGAGCAACGGCAAGGGCGGCTATACCCATACCTGGACCGTCAACAAGACCAGCACATGGTCCGGATGCGTGACCGACCGCGCACAGGACAACGACGTCTCGAACACGACACCGGTCGCCGGAACCGTCTCGACCATGATGGTGGCGGAGAATTCGCCGTCCTGCGTCAGCGCCGCGCTGCTCCCGCTCGGCTACAACTGGACGACGCTGAGCAGCGAAGTCGACAACATGGTGGCCAATGGCTCCACCAATCAGACGATCGGATTGGCCTGGGGCTGGCAGGCGCAGACCTCGGGTGTTCCGCTCAGCGCCGGCTCGCTGCCTGCCAACACCCAGCAGGTCATGATCCTGCTTAGCGACGGCTTGAACACGCAGGACCGCTGGTACGGCGACGGCTCGAACCAGAGTTCGCAGGTTGACGGCCGCATGTCGACCGCCTGCACCAATCTCAAGGCCGCCGGCATGACGATCTATACCGTGTTCGTCGATCTGAACGGTACGCAGGGCAATTCGAGCGTGCTGCAGAACTGCGCGTCGGATCCGTCGAAATATTTCGACCTGCAGAACTCCAACGACATCATCACGACCTTCAACGCGATCGGTGAGCAGATCACAAACCTGCGCGTATCGATGTAAGGGTCGCGGCTGCGGCTCGCGCGCCGCGGCGTTGCGCAAAAGAAAAGCCCGGGATCGCCAAAGCGGTCCCGGGCTTTTCCGTTCTGCGCGAAATCAGTGCGAAGAGGCGGTCGCTGTCGCGGCCTTGATCGCCTGATCCTGATGGCCGCTGATCGCGGTGTTGTTGTCGTCGAAATAGGTTTTCTGGTCGCCCGGCAGCGGATTGGCTTCGCAATGCGCGGTCGTGCAGGCGTAGCTGTACTGGCTGGCGCCCTTGTTCAGCGTCACAACGCCGCCGCTGCGGTTGGCGACGGTGATCGTCTGGTTGGCGATCGTCTGGCTCTGCGAGCTCAGCGCGATCAGGTTGGTGACGCCGAACGTCTTGCCCAGCACGAACGCATGATAGGGATCGATCACGGTTGCATCGGCGATCATCGGGTTGCCGACGAACACGGTCGCGACCGGACGATTGAACGTCACGATGCGGACCTGGTCCATGATGACGGACACGCCGGTCGGCGCGCCGGGCGAGCGGTGCTTGGCCACCACCTTGTGCGCGACGGGCTTGTGCTTGACCGGCGCCTTGCTGGCCGCAAAGCCCGCGCCGGTTGCGCAGACGACGGAGGCGGCAGCGAGCAGAACGATGCGAAGACGCATGACGAAAATCCCGGGATTGGTTCCGCTTCAGCCTAGGCTTTTGCGCGTGAAGGAAGCCTTAACGGGTCAGTGCGCGAGCGCCTGGTTCGGCGTGCCGGGAATCGCTTTCGCAGCCTCCATCTGCTGCGCGGCGGCGCGCTTCTGTGCAGCAGCCACGATGCGCGCGGCGAGCCAGATCGACAGCAGCGTCACCGCGGTTCCGCCGAAGGCGTCGACAAGATGATGACCACCATGGATCGGAATCGCCGCGAGCACGGCCACGTTGAGCGCGATCGCCGGCCAGCGCAGCATCGGAAGACTGCGCGCATACCACATCAGCACGAGAGCCTGCAGCGTGTGATACGACGGGAAGCCGACGATGCCGCGCAGTTCCTTCGGCGAAATGAATCCTGGTCCGTCACGGAGCATCTTCACGAGCACATGGCCGTAGTCGAAGCCGAGCACGAGGCCGAGTTTTCCGGCCACCGCATCGGGCAGCGTGTACACCGAAAAAGCCCCAAAAGACGGCGCTATCGTCCATACCGCGAGCGTGACGAGAGCGCCCAGCGTGAGTGCGAGGCTGAAGCGATAGAGCTCCGCGATCTTGCCGCCGAAGCCGAGCGCGAAAATCAGCACCACGGTCTGCGGCATCACCGAAACATAGGCGAGCTTCAGAAGAAGATTGGCGGTGGGATAGTTTGAAATGAAACCCATCAGCGCCGGCCAGCTGAATCCCAGCGCGCGGTCGGCTGCCGCGAGGATCGTGTCGATGCGTGGGCCGGTCACGGTGACGAGCAGATAGCTCAGCAGCGCGCAGCCCGCCGGAAACACGATCAGGAACGCAGAGCAGGCAAGGATGGCGCTGAGGCTCTCGTCCTTCCGGACGATGTTGTAAAACGCGCTTCCAGCGGCAAGCGGCAGCATCAGCAGCGCCAGCAGCCCGTAATTTGCAGCGTCATAGCGAAAGTGTCCCGCAACGAGCCAGGTGCCGTCGACGAGCACGATGGCCGCCGACATGAAGAGGAGAACGCGGTTCAGGATCGTTGCCATGACGATATCCGTTGCGGGCTTCGCAGCTTTAGCGGATGCGGCGTTAATGCGATGCGAAGGCCTGCGGCAAATTCTGGTGACGGAATTGTGTTCGTCGCGGAAGACGCGCGCGTCGGGTTCCACAAAACCATGCGAATTTCCGCGTCATCGTAAACAAATCGCGAAGTTTAACTGAGACGCTTTTCGCACCAGCGGTTTTTTGTTCCGTTGTGGCACTCTTTCAAAACCGCGCAGCATATTCGTTTAAGGCGCCGTTAAGTCCGTTGGCCTTACGCTCCACGAACAGTCCGAGGTGACACCGCAACGATGTCAACCGGATTTCCTAGGGTGTCACTCAAGTGGAGGCTAATATGACCAATCTGTTTTCTCGTTTTGTGCGCGATGAATCCGGCGCGACGGCCATCGAATACGGCCTGATCGCTGCGTTGATCGCGGTCGTGATTATCGGTGCCGTGACGACGGTCGGAACCAGCCTGTCGGCGACGTTCCAGAGCGTCCAGAAAGGCCTGGCCGGCTCGTAATCGTCCGGCTCGCGCGCGAGCGTGTGACTGCGGCGGCCGCTTCATCAGAAGCGGCCGTTCGCTTTTCAAGAGAGACATGATGATCGCCGAACTGCTTGTCCTGTTCATTGTTCCGGCACTGCTTGCAGCATCTGCGGGCTGGGATCTGGCGAGCTTCACGATCCCGAATTTTCTTCCCGTTGCCCTGATCCTCGCTTTCGGAATCTTCGCCGCGGCCGCAGGCATGGCGCCGCACGCGATCGGCGGCCATGCGCTCGCCGGGTTTGCGGGCCTCGCCGCCGGCTTTGCGCTTTTCGCATTCGGCTTCATCGGCGGCGGCGATGCGAAGTTGTTCGCAGCCGTCGCATTGTGGATCGGCTTCACTTCGCTTTTCGAATACGTGCTGTACACCGCGTTGATCGGCGGCGGGCTCGCGCTCGCGCTGCTCAGCCTGCGCAGCCTTCCGATCCCGGCAAATCTTGCCGGGCAGAACTGGGCGATGCGCCTGCACGATTCGAAGTCGGGCATTCCGTACGGTGTCGCGCTCGCCGCCGCCGCGCTCATCGTCCTTCCGCACACGGACGTGTTTCGTCTTGCTGGCATGTGAAGAAACACGCGCGTGTAGCAATTGCGCAGTGTCTTCTTAAGCATTTTCTAAAGGGTTGCATGATCGAATTGGCGCAAAGGAGCCAATAGCATGAACACGCCGCGTCTCATCGTACTCGGTCTCGCCGCGGTCGCTGCTGGTGGCGCCGCATTCCTCGCCCGCGGTCTCCTGGGTGGCGGAACGCCTGCGGTGAAAGCCTCGCTTCCGCCGCCGATCACGACAAGCGAAGTCCTCGTTGCCGCAAGCGATCTTGCGCCGGGACAGAAACTCGCGCCCGAACAATTGCGCTGGCAGAAATGGCCGAAGAATTCCGTCGATCCGAGCTTCATGACTCAGGAGACGACGCCCAATCTTGAAACGGCGGTGAAGGGCACCGTCGTGCGCAGCCCGATCGTCACCGGCGAACCGATCACCGCGACGAAAATCGTGCACTCCGATGCAACCGGCTTCATGGCCGCGACATTGATGCCCGGCATGCGCGCCGTTTCGATTCCGGTTTCGGTCGCATCGCTCGCGGGCGGCTTCATTCTTCCCAACGATCGCGTCGATCTGATGCTGACCTCGCAGGTCGGCGGCGACACCAAGCGCTTCCGCGCCACGACGTTCCTGCACAATGTGCGCGTGCTGGCGATCGACCAGGCGTTCTCCGATGCGAAGAACCCGGACAAGAGTCAGAAGCCGGTCTCCGATGTGAAGACCGCGACTCTCGAATTGACGCCGCAGCAGGCCGAACGCGTCGCGCGCGCGCAGGCGAGCGGCGTGCTGTCGCTGTCGTTGCGCCCGCTCGCCGATCACCTCGCGGTCAACGCAGGCGGCGGACAGGATCGCGTCGCTGCGGCGCGGGCGAAATACAACAACGGGGCAGACTCGTCCGAAGTGGGCGAAGTGTCGGTCATCCGCTACGGCGTCGTGCATCCAGACGCCGCTTCGAGTGGGGAATAAGCAATGTCGAAGAGAATCCTTCTGGCAGTTGTGACCGCGGCGGGGTTCTGCTGCGGCACCGCCTATTCGCTCGCCGGCGACATGAACGACGACAGCGGCGCACGCGTCGTGAACGTCTCGGTGCATGACGGCAGCCACGCGAACCGCCGCATCGTTCTCGGCCTGAACAAGGCGACGGTCGTTCAGCTCGATGCCGATGCGCGCGATGTGCTCGTCTCCAGCCCCGATATCGTCGATGCGGTTGTGCGCACGCCGCGCCGCATCATCCTGATGGCGCAGAAGACCGGCCAGACGAACGCGTTCTTCTTCGATGCCGCAGGCAAGCAGATTCTCTCGCTCGACATCCGCGTGGAAAAAGACACCGGCGATCTCGGCGCGATGATGCACGCCAACATTCCCGGCTCGAACATCAAGGTGTCCGGCCTGAACGACAACGTCGTGCTGACCGGCACGGTCGTGAGCGCGAAGGATTCCTCGCGCGCGCAGGATCTGGCCGCGCGCTTCGCCGGCGATCCGGCGAAGGTCGTGAACATGCTGACTATCGGTGCCAGCGACCAGGTGATGCTGAAAGTCCGCGTCGCCGAAATGGACCGCAACATCGCCAAGCAGTTCGGCGTCAACATCTCCGAAGCCGCGGTCGCCGCGGGCGTTCCGATTGTCGCCTCTACGGGCAATCAATTCGGCCTTGTCGGCCACGCGCTGAGCGACGCCTCCGGCGCGCAGTTCGGTGCGGCCTGCGCAAGCCAGTTCATCCCGGGTTTCACCAAGCAGATCATCACCAGCACGAACCCGCTCCTTCAGCAGCCGGGCACGATCACCACGACGACGCAAGGCTGCTTCGGCCCGAACAATGTGCAGGGCGTGCTGTCGGCGCTCGATCAGATCGGCCTCGTGCACATTCTCGCCGAACCGAACCTGACGGCGGTGTCGGGCGAAACCGCGCGCTTCCTCGCAGGCGGCGAATTCCCGGTTCCGGCCGGCCGCGACAACCAGGGCAATGTCTCGGTCGCGTTCAAGGAATTCGGCGTGGGCCTTTCCTTCACGCCGGTGGTGCTGAGCGCCGGGCGCATTTCGCTGCAGATCTCGACCGAAGTGAGCGAACTCACGAACACAGGTGCCTTCACGCTGAGCGGCGGCACGACGACCGATCCGACGACCGGTCTGACGGTGACGGCGCCCGGCCTCACCATCCCCGCGCTCAACGTGCGCCGCGCGCAGACGACGGTGGAACTGCCTTCGGGCGGCAGCTTCGCGATCGCCGGGCTGATGCAGCACACGACCAAGCAGGTGCTCGAGGAATTCCCGGGCATCGGCAACATGCCGGTTCTTGGCGCGCTCTTCCGCAGCCGCGACTTCCAGAACAACGAAACCGAACTCGTCGTTCTGGTGAGCGCCTATCTCGTCAACCCGACGGCGGAAGCGAAGCTTGCGTCGCCGACCGACGGCTACGAAATCCCGACCGATCCGGAGACGCTCCTGCTCGGCCGCCTGAACTCTATCTACTCGCGTGACGCCAGCGCGCCCGGCCAGAAGACCGCTTCCGGCTCCGTTGGCTACATCGTTCAATAGGAGTGCGTTCCATGAGAACGAAAGACATCGTGCGCTTTGCCTCCATCGCGGCGCTCCTGCTGGCGGGAAGCTGTGCTGCGCCTTCGGACGACGGTCCGGGTCTCGTCACCGATCCGACGGCGAACCATCCGATCATGGTCGAGCCGTCCATGCACACGATCAAGCTTCCCTTCTCGGCCAGCGACGCGGGGCTGATGCCGGAAGACGCCGCGCATTTCAGCGTCTTCGTCGGGGAATATCTGAACAGCGGCAATGGCGCGATCTCGATCACCGCGCCGGCAGGCCCGACCGCCAATGCGGCGATCGGCTATTTCGGCGAGCGCCTTGCCTCACTCGGCGTGCCGCGCGACCGCATCCTCGTCGGCACCAAGCCGGGCGATGGCGATGGCCGCGTCGAGATCGGCTATGTCGGCTACAACGCGCATGTCGAAGGCTGCGCGCACGGCAACGACTGGTCGAAAGACTGGTCGGACACCTCCGACAACCAGCCGGCGCCGAGCTTCGGCTGCTCCGTGCAGAACAATATCGCGGCCATGGTCGCCGATCCGCGCGATCTGGTGCAGCCCCGCGACATGGATCCGTCGGACGCGATGCGCCGCTCGGTGGTCAACGGTCATTACGAGAAGGGTGAAGTCACCCAGGCCGACAAGCACACCGCCGACAAGGGCGTTGAGCAGTCCGGCGCAAGCTCCAGCGTTCAGTAACGGTCAAGCGGCCAGGGATTTGTCGATATGACGACGTTGCACGTACCTGAAACGGAAGCCTTCGGCGCCAAGCCGCACGAACGGCCCGTGCCGCGCATCTCGATCCACGCCTTTGTCGAGTTTCCCGACACAGGCGCGGCGCTGCAACGCGCGGGCGCCGACCGCAGGCTTTCGAAAGCGCATCTGAACGTCCAGCTCGGCGGCATCGCCGCAGCGGTCGATCACTATCACGGCTCGGTCACGCCGAACCTTCTGATCGTGGAGACGCGGCTTAACGGCCAGGCCGCGCTAGACGAACTCGACAAGCTGGCCCATGTCTGCGACGCGTCGACCAAGGTGATCGTCGTCGGCCGCGTCAACGATGTGGAGCTCTATCGCGAATTGATGCGCCGCGGCGCCAGCGAATATCTGGTCGCGCCGTTGAGCCCGATGCATCTGATCGAAGTGATCTCCGGTCTCTATCTGGAAGAGGGCGCCGCGCCGATCGGCCGCGTGATCTCCTTCCTCGGCACGCGCGGCGGCTCCGGTTCGTCGTCGCTCTCCCACAATGTCGGCTGGTGCATCAGCCATGAGCTCCAGATCAACACCACGATCGTGGATCTCGATCTGCCGTTCGGCACCACGGGCCTCGATTTCAACGACGAGCCCGGTCAGGGCGTTGCCGATGCGCTGTCCGCGCCGGAGCGTCTGGACGATGTGCTGCTCGACCGCTTGCTGATGAAGCGCGGCGATCATCTTTCCCTGTTCACGGCGCCGGCGGCACTGGAGCGCGAATACGACGCCACGCCCGATGCATATGAATCGGTGCTCGAAGCCGTGCGCGCGACGACGCCCTGCGTCATCGTCGATCTGCCCCATGCCTGGGCGCCGTGGGTGAAGGCCACACTGATCGGCTCCGACGAGATCGTCCTCGTTGCCACGCCCGATCTCGCTTCGCTACGCAACGCCAAGAGCATGATCGAGCTTCTGCGCCACAACCGTCCCAACGACGCGCCGCCGCGCCTGGTGCTGAACCAGGTCGGTCAGCCGAAGCGCCCGGAAATTCCGTCGAAGGATTTCGCCGAGACGCTCGGTATCGATCCGGCCTGTGTGATCGGCTTCGATCCCGCGCTGTTCGGTCAGGCCGCGAACAACGGCCAGATGCTGATCGAGCTGCAGTCGGCCGCGCCGAGCAGCGAAGCGATCCGCCGCCTCGCGCAGGTCGTGACCGGCCGCACGCCGCAGGCGCAGCCGAAATCGCAATCGTCGCTCCTTTCCTTCCTGAACAAGGGAAAGAAGAGGGCCTAAGAGATGTTCGGCAAACGCGACAGCGCCGCACCCGCCATTCAACGCCCGCCCGTCGCGAGCGCGCCGCCGCCCGTGCAGGCCGAGCGTATCGAGCCCACGGTCGCTGCGCCGCCCCGCGTCGAAGCAGCGCCCGCCAAGCCTGCCATTGTGCCGACGCCGGTCAAGGCGCAGCCGCGCGTGCAAGTCGACCAGCGATCCGAAGATTACTATCAGATCAAGACGCTGATCTTCAGCGCGTTGATCGACACCATCGACCTTGCCCAGCTTGCGCAGCTCGATCCGGATTCGGCGCGCGAAGAAATCCGCGACATCGTCAACGAGATCATCTCCATCAAGGCGGTGGTGATGTCGATTGCGGAGCAGGAACATCTGCTTCAGGATATCTGCAACGACGTCTTGGGTTACGGCCCGCTCGAGCCGTTGCTCGCGCGCGACGACATCGCCGATATCATGGTCAACGGCGCCAGCCGCGTCTTCATCGAAGTCGGCGGCAAGGTTCAGCTGACTTCCATACGCTTCCGCGACAACGCGCAGCTGATGAACATCTGTCAGCGCATCGTGAGCCAGGTCGGCCGCCGCGTCGACGAATCTTCGCCGATATGCGACGCGCGTCTCGCCGACGGCTCCCGTGTGAACGTGATCGCGCCACCGCTGGCGCTCGATGGTCCCACGCTCACCATTCGTAAGTTCCGCAAGGACAAACTGACGCTCGAAGACCTCGTGAAGTTCGGCTCGATCTCCCCGGCCGGCGCACGGGTCCTCGGCGTCATTGGACGTTGCCGTTGCAACATCCTGATCTCCGGCGGTACCGGTTCCGGTAAGACGACGCTGCTCAATTGTATGACGGCGTATATCGAAGCCGAAGAACGCGTCATCACCTGCGAAGACGCGGCCGAACTTCAGCTGCAACAGCCGCATGTCGTGCGTCTCGAAACCCGTCCGCCGAACCTCGAAGGGCAGGGTCAGATCACCATGCGCGATCTGGTCAGGAACTGTCTTCGTATGCGTCCCGAACGCATCATCGTGGGCGAGGTGCGCGGACCCGAAGCGTTCGACCTTCTGCAAGCCATGAACACCGGCCATGACGGCTCGATGGGCACGCTCCACGCCAACTCCCCGCGCGAAGCGATGAGCCGTCTTGAATCGATGATCACGATGGGCGGCTTCCAGCTTCCCACCAAGACTATCCGCGAGATGATCGTCGGCTCTATCGACGTCATCATCCAGGCTGAGCGTATGCGCGATGGTTCGCGCCGCATCACCAAGGTGACCGAGGTGGTGGGAACCGAAGGCGACGTCGTCATCACGCAGGATCTCGTGACCTATGAAGTGACCGGCGAAGACGAGACCGGCCGCCTCAAGGGCAAGCATCAGGGTACTGGCATTGTGCGTCCCGCCTTCTGGGAACGCGCGCGCTATTACAATCTCGAGCGCGAACTGGCCGAGGCGCTCGACCAGCTGAACAGTTGAGGCGGCGATGCTGATAGCCATCGTGGCTGTTTTGATGGTGCTGGCGCTGGGCGGCGGCGCGATGGCGTTTGCCGGCGGCGCGCGCGAACAGCAGCAGAAACGCATGGCCTCCGTCGCCAAGCAATCCGCGCAGCTGCGCGGCCAGTCGCCGGGCGACACCAATGCGCTGAAGCGCAAGAACGTTCAGCAGCTGCTCAAGCAGATCGAAAGCAAGAACGCGGAGCAGAAGCAGAAGCTCACGATGCGCCGTCGGCTCGATCAGGCCGGCCTGCCGGATGTGTCGGCCAACACGTTCTGGATCGTGTCGGGCTCGCTCGGCGGTGTGGCCGCGCTGGTCTGCTTCCTGACGCATCAGGGGATTTTGATCTGCCTCATGGCCGCCTTCACCGCGGGCCTCGGCCTGCCGCGCTGGGTCATCGGATTTATGAAGAAACGCCGCGAGAAGAAATTCACTGCGGAGTTCGCCAACGCCATCGACGTCGTCGTCCGTTCGGTCCGTTCCGGTCTTCCGACCAATGAAGCGCTGCGCATCGTCGCCAAGGAAAGCCCGGAACCCGTCGCCGGCGAGTTTGCACGCCTGGTCGAAGGCATGAAGGTTGGCGTCACGCTCGAGCAGGGCTGCAAGCGCATGTATGACAGCATGCCGACGCCGGAAGTCTCTTTCTTCGGCATCGTCATGACCATCCAGCAGAAATCGGGCGGCAATCTGTCCGAAGCGCTGAGCAACCTGTCGGGCGTTCTGCGCGACCGCAAACGTCTCGAAGGCAAGATCAAGGCGATGTCGTCGGAAGCCAAAGCCTCGGCCGGCATCATCGGTTCGCTACCGCCCGCGGTCATGGGCATCGTCTGGGTGACGACGCCTGCGTACATCGCGCTGCTGTTCACGGAGCGCACGGGCAATCTCATCCTTGCGGGCTGCGTGATCTGGATGAGCCTCGGCATCTTCGTGATGCGCAAAATGATCAACTTCAAGCATTGAGAGCGCCATGACCGCAGATCTCATGGACCTCCTTTTCGATCCGGCATTTCTGGCGACGCTGGCAGCGGCGATCTTCGCCTTCGCGACGATCGTGACGATCGGCCTGCCGTTTGCGGAGCGCGACGGCCTCGGCCAGCGCCTGAAGAACGTCGCCGAGCGCCGCGAGGAATTGCGCGCCAAGCATCACGCGGCGCTGAATGCCAAGCGCGGCTCGCTGCGCGTCGAGGCGGTCGGCTCGGTCAAGGTCATGAAAGGCATCGTCGAGCGCTTCGACATCGCGCGCCTCGTCGAATCCGAGGGCAGCAAGGAAAAGCTGGCGATGGCCGGCTATCGCGGACCGACGCCGGTGATGGTGTTCATGTTCTTCCGCTTCGTGATGCCGTTCGTCGTGTTCGCGCTGGCGCTGATCTATGTCTTCCTGATCGCGCATTTCTCCTATTCGACCATCACCAAGATCGGCATCGCGATCGCCGCCGCGCTGGTGGGCTATTACCTGCCGGACGTATTCGTCTCCAACGCGATCTCGCGACGCCGCCAGTCGATCATGCGCGCGTTCCCCGATGCGCTCGACCTGATGCTGATCTGCGTGGAATCCGGCATGTCGATCGAGCCCGCATTCACCCGCGTCGCTGCCGAGATCGGCCAGCAATCGCCGGAACTTGCCGAAGAACTCGCGCTGACCACCGCCGAGCTTTCCTATCTGCCGGAGCGCCGCATCGCGTTCGAAAATCTCGCCCAGCGTTGCGGCCACAATGGCGTCAAAGCGGTTGCGACCGCGCTGAATCAGGCCGAAAAATACGGTACGCCTTTGGGTCAAGCGCTTCGCGTCGCCGCCCAGGAAAACCGTGAGCAGCGCATGTCCGAAGCGGAAAAGAAGGCGGCATCGCTACCCGCCAAGCTCACCGTGCCGATGATCATCTTCTTCCTGCCGTGCCTCTTCGCCGTGATCATGGGGCCGGCGCTGATGAAGATCTCGCACTCCATGCACTGACAAAGGGCAAGCGGCTTCCGTTTGTGCTAGCATCGGCTTTCCAGTGGGGGAGCCATGCTTACGAGAAGCGCTATCGCCGGTCCGCTTGCCGGGCTTGTCCTTATCTGCCTGTCGAGCGGCGCCGATGCTCAGCTGATCGTTTCGTCCGGGCCAACCAAGGGTGTGACATGCTCATCGGGGGTGTGCACGACCACCACTGCGCGGGCGGTGCTGAACGTCCAGGATCTGCAGAACGAGCTCGCAGATTTCGACGTGCGGCTTGTGCCCGGCACGATGTCGAAATCGATTGCGATCAATGCGGATGTGTTCTGGTCGAGCCCGCAAAGGCTGACGCTCGATTCTTTCCAGGGCATCGCGATAGCCAGGTCGATCCAGGTGACGGGCACCGGCGCGATCACACTGACGACCAATGACGGCGGCAGCGACGGAAGCATCACTTACGCCGGCAAGGGCAATATCGGCTTTCTCGATCTGTCCAGCAGCCTGATCGTCGATGGCGTGGCCTACACGCTTGAGAGCAGCATCGCGGGTCTCGCATCCGCGATCGCCGGCAACAGCACCGGCCATTATGCGCTCGCCGGAAATTACGATGCTTCGGCGGATGGCTCTTATTCCGCGTCACCCATTCCCACCGTTTTCGGCGGAACGTTCGAGGGTCTCCACCATACGATCTCAGGCTTGAAGATCGCGGTTTCCACGACCGGCGGGAACGTCGGCCTGTTCAGCAGCACCTCGTCCTCGGCGGCGATCCGCGACCTTGTGCTGTACCGGATCGTGGTGGACGACACCGGAGGCCAGGGTCCCACGGTCGGTGGCCTTGTTGGTCAGAATGATGGCCTCATCTCGAACGTGGTCGTGTCCGGAAGCGTAGAGGCGCAGTTCGGCACCTATATCGGCGGCCTTGTCGGCCATGCCGTTTTCGACAGCCAGATCTTCAATGCAAAATCCAGCGCCGGCGTGTTCGGCATCACCGCGGGCAGCCTCGTCGGGAACAATCAGGGCGGCGTCATAAAGTTCAGTGCCGCTTCGGGAAGAGTGACGATGTCGCCGAGCGCCAGTTCGCGTTTCGGCGGTGGGCTTGTCGGCAACAACAACGGCGGTGATATCGAGCAGAGCTACGCCACTGGCATCGTGCGCGGACCGGATGCCACCGTTCTCGGCGGCCTTGCCGGGCAGAACGCCGATGGCGGAATCATCAAGGCATGTTTTGCGACCGGCGCAACGAAGGACGGCATGAACTCCGATGCTGCCGGCCTGGTGGGATACAATTTCGGCCAGATCATCGAGTCCTATGCGACGGGTGCACCCAAAGCGAAACGTTTTTCGCGCGTGGGCGGCGTGATCGGCGACGATTTCACATTCGGCGATGGATCGGTCACCACGACCTATTGGGATATGACGACCAGCGGTATCACCAATCCCGGCCAGGGTGCCGGCAATCCGTCGAACGATCCTGGACTCACGGGACTAACGGACGCGCAACTCACATCCGGTCTGCCCGGCGGCTTTGAAAGCGCGATCTGGCAACAGAACAGCAGCATCAATCACGGTTGGCCTTACCTGACCCAGGCTCCGTTGCCGCCGAAGAGTTGACCGCTGGCCGTTACGGCGACGCGGCGTCCGCCGTCATGCGCAGCGCCGGCGTCTTGTGCGCGTCGATCTTCTTGGGCGCGGTCGTCGCGACCTTTTTCGGTTCGGCTTTGACGGCCGTTCTCACCGCTGCTTTTTCCGCAGCGGGAGCGGCGTTCTTCGCGAGCTGATGCGGCGCGCCGTTCGCTTCGTGGACCGGGCCGGCTTTCGGATCGACCGGGACCTTCTGCGCCACGACATTGGCGGGCAGCGGCAGGGCGCGTGTGGTCACGGGCATCTGTTTCACGCCGGGCGTGCTCGCGGCAACGGTCGTCTTCGCAGGCAGCGGCTGCGTGGCGGTGTGCATAGGGGACAGGCTGGCGAGCAGGGCCACGTTCTGCGCGATCTTCGGATCGGCGGCGCCTGCCGGGGAAAGCTGCGCCATCAGTTGATGCGCGCCGGTGAGATCGCCGGCCTGCATGCGCGACAGCGCGAAATTGTTGAGCACGCTCGGATTCCCCGGCTGGATCGCCAGGGCCTGCTGATAGGCGACGCGCGCATTGGCGTAATCGCCACCCTGATCGTAGGCGACGCCGGTCGCGGAATAGATCGACCAGTCTCCGGGGGTCAGCTGCACGGCGCGCTTGAGGAACTCGAGCGCTTCCTTGGAGCGGCCCTGCTGCACAAGCGTCTTGCCGTATTCGGCGACGACGCGCGGATTGTCCGGTGTCACCAGCATCAACTGGCTGAGAATCTTCGTGGCGCCGGCGTAGTCGCCGGTCGCGCGTGCCGCCTGCGCATTGCGGACCTGCGCATCGACATCGGCCGCCATGCTCTTGGGCGCGGTCGTGCCTTTGCTCACATCCTTGGGCGCCGGATTGCCGGACGGCGTAAAGGTCGAGCAGGCGGTGAGCGCGGTGCCGAGAAGAAGAGCTGCGGCGAGCTTGGCGAACGAGCGGTCCATGGATGAGCCTTTGGCGGTGTTATCCATCGCCTAGAATGCGCATCCCGGGTCAATAAACCCTTAATCTCATTAGAAAATTAAGTAAAAAGCAGGGTTTCACGCCAGACCGGAATCGACCTCGATCCTGGAGGCCCGGCCCCAGTCCAGCATGGCCGGAAGCGCCATCATCCGCTCCATATAGGTGCGCACCTGTGCCGGAACCGCGATGCCGTAGGTCACGAACCGCGAGACCACCGGCCCGTACATGCAGTCCGCCACCGAAAACCGGCCGAACAGGAACCCGCCGTCCTTCGCATGACTGTCCAGCGCCTCGCTCCACGATGCGATGATGCGTGCGATCTGCGCCTTCGTCTCATCGCGCAGGGCGGGGGTGGGCAGGCGGCGCGCGAAGTCCATCGTCAGCTGCTGGCGCACATCGGGAAAGCCTGAATGCATCTCCGCCGCATAGGCGCGCGCGATGGCGCGGGTCTTCACATCGTCGGGCCAGAGCTTTGCGTCGGCATGGCGGTCGGCCAGGGTCTCGCAGATCGCGAGACTGTCCCAAACGATGTAGCGCGCGCCGTTTTCCGCGATCTGCAGCACCGGCACCCGGCCGGAGGGCGAATATTTGAGGATCTCGGGGCTCGTCGTCTCCTTGCGCAAAGGCACGACCTCTTCGTCGAACGCCACGCCGATGTGGCGCAGCGCGAGATAGGGGCGAAGGCTCCAACTCGACCAGTCCTTGGTGCCGACGAACAGTTTGTAATGCGTGCTCATGAGAGCCTCTCATTGCGAAGGGCGTGACGCGTTTCTAAACTCGCGCGCGTTTCGATGACAGGGTTTGTTATGCAGGTGAGCTTTGCGAAGAGTGCAAAGGGTGCGGTGCCGCTTCACGCGGTGCGCGCCGCCGATCTCAAGACCTGGCTCGCAAAGCGCCCGAAGCGCGAACAGGCTTGTCTGAAGAGCGTCGCCTTTGCAGCGAAAGACGGCGAACTCAGTCTCGTGACAGATGCGCAGGGTGCGCTGTCTTCCGCCGTGCTCGGTCTCGGCAAGGGTGAGGACATTCTCGCGCTCGCGACGTGTGCGGAACAGTTGCCCGCGGGCACCTATCGCTTCGCCGATGTGCCGGACGCGCAAGGCGGTGCAAACGGCGCGCTTGCCTGGGCGCTCGGGACGTATGAGTTCGCGCGCTACAAGAAGCCGAAAGCGAAAGGCGCGAAGCTCGTGCTGCCCGCCGGTGTCGATGGCGCTGAAGTGGCCCGCATCGCGGAAGGCATTTTCCTCGGCCGCGATCTCATCAACACGCCGCCGAACGACATGGGGCCGGAAGAACTCGCGGCTGCGGCGCGCGATCTGGCGAAGAAGCATGGCGCGAAATTCTCCGTCATCGTCGGCGATGCGCTGAAGAAGGCGGACTATCCGCTGGTCGCAGCCGTCGGGCAGGGTTCGGACCGCGCGCCGCGTCTGATCGATTTCACCTGGGGTCGCGCGAATGCCCCGAAGGTGACGCTGGTCGGCAAGGGCGTGTGCTTCGACACCGGCGGTTACGATCTGAAGCCGTCATCGGGCATGCTGTCGATGAAGAAGGACATGGGCGGCGCGGCCACGGTGCTCGCCATCGCCGATATGGTGATGGGCGCGAAGCTTGATGTGCGGCTGCGTGTTCTCATCCCTGCGGTCGAAAACTCTGTCTCTGGTCATGCCTATCGTCCGAGCGATGTGTTCAAGAGCCGCAAAGGGCTGACCGTCGAGATCGGCAACACCGATGCGGAAGGGCGGCTTGTGCTTGCCGATGCATTGGCCGAAGCGGATTCGGAGAAACCCGAACTCATCATCGACATGGCAACGCTCACGGGCGCTGCGCGTGTGGCGACCGGGTTTGAACTGCCGCCGTTCTTCACCGACGACGAAACGCTTGCGAGCGATCTGATGCGTCATTCGAAAGAGACGCAGGATCCGGTGTGGCGCATGCCGCTGTGGCGCGGTTACGAAAGCGCGCTGAACAGTTCGATCGCCGATCTCAATAACAATCCCAACTATGGCTATGCCGGTGCGATTACGGCGGCGCTGTTCCTGAACCGCTTCGTCACCAACACCAAAGCGTGGATGCATCTCGACATCGCCGCCTGGACGGATCGTCCCAAGCCCGGCCGCCGCACCGGCGCCGAAGCGACCGCGGCGCGGGCGTTGTATGCATTGCTGAAAGAGCGTTACGCGAAGGCTTAAGCGCGTGCGTTCAGTATTTCACGTCGCTGTAAACGCCGCCAAGGCCGCGCGGCAGGGATGCGCAACCGTTCTTCACACCGTTCCTGTTCATCGGCGTCACCCGCCAGTCGCCGCTATCCATGTCGTTGTGCGGCACGTTCGCAAAATAGAGATCGCAAGACATACCGGGAATGGAAAACGTTCCTTCATCCGATCCCGTCTTGGGGTTTATGGGAAGCACCGCGTGACCCGACAGGCGGAAGCAGCTTTTCTGTGGACAGGCGGAAATCGCGAAGTCCACATCGCCTTTCCAGCTGCCATTGACGAAGTTCTTCATGTTGAACTGCATCGTGAAGCCATGGGGATTGCGCGCGGTCTCCGGCATGACGGAATCTGCCGTCGCGATATTGTCGCTTGTCGCCAGGATGAACATCGCTGCGATAATCTGTTTCATCGAGAACTCCCGAGAAAATACGCGTCTAATATCCTCTGCCCATATCCACAGTATTGGGATGCCGCTCGCCGCGTTCGGCGCGGGCGATGCCGTCGATGACGAATTGGGCGGCAACGCGCGGATCGGAGATCGCGGCGACGTGCGGTGTCACGACGATCTTGGGATGCTTCCACAGCGGACTCGTGTCCGGCAACGGCTCGGTCTGGAAAACGTCGAGCGTTGCGCCGGCAAGATGGCCGCTGTCGAGCGCCGCGATCAGATCGTTTTCGATCAGATGCCCACCGCGCGCGACGTTGATGACGTAGGAATTCTTTGGCAGCATCGCGAAGGTCTTCGCGTTCAGGATTCCGCGCGTGTCGTCGGTCAGCGGCAACAGGCAGATGAGGAAATCGCTGGCACCCATGAACGCCGCGAACTCGCCCTCACCTGCGTAGCTCTTGATGCCGTCGACGCTTTTGCGCGAACGGCTCCAGCCCGAAACCGGAAAACCCAGATCGCGCAGGCGTTCGCCCGCCATCGTGCCGATCTCGCCGAGACCCAGGATGCCGATGCGCGTGTCCGCGGTTTTGCGCGGCAGCATCATCTGCGCCCATTTGCTCTGCTTCTGCGTCTCTTCGAACGCCTTGGCGTGACGGTGCTGGAGCAGCACATGCAGCACAACGTACTGCGCCATCTCGGTGGACAATTGCGGATCGACAAAGCGCACCAGCGGAATCTGTTTCGGGAATTCCGGATCGGCGAGGAAGCCGTCCACGCCCGCGCCGAGCGAAAAGATCGTTTTCAGCCTGGGAAGCGTTTTCAGAAATCCCGGCGGCGGGCGGAAGCTCAGCGTGTAGTCGATGTCATCGGGCTTATACGCATCGCGCCCGTGCACGAAGACATTGAGATTGGCCTCGCTCAGATGCGGCAGCCATAACGGCGACCAGGCGAGGGGAACGACCATAAGAAGATTGG